>NZ_JAAHGN010001020.1:0-2713 GCF_010672485.1 Moorena sp. SIO2C4
TCAAAGGCAATTGTCCCCAATTTAAAAAAGACTAGTGCTAATTCTTTTAGTCGTTGCCCCTGTTGTTGTGGGGACAGTTGAGCGTCAGAACTGTTGTGTTGCTCAGGCTGAATATCGTCTATTTCGTTAGACACTGGTATGACTCCAAAGGCGTCAAGGTTAATATACCAAAGGGAACAGGGATTCGGGAATCGGGAGTCGGGAGTCGGGAATCGGGAATCGGGAGTTGGGAGTTGGGAGTTGGGAGTCGGGGTAATAAAATTTAATGTATAGTTATTTGCAGATAACTTATTATCGATAGTTGCGCGTAACGCATTAGCTGATAGATAAATTAGATAAATTAGATAACTGTGATCGCGTTTTATTTGCGTATTTTTATGATACAATATTACTAGAGTAATCTGTGGTAAACTATGGCTAAGTTTTACTCAGAAATCAATCAAGATTTAAGAGAGTTTATTGAGGAGCAAAAGATATTTTTTACAGCCACAGCTCCCCATCAAGGTCGTATTAACCTATCCCCCAAAGGTATTAACACTTTTCGGTGTATTGATAGTAGAACAGTGGCTTATCTAGATTTAACCGGTAGCGGTAACGAGACATCTGCTCATTTGCTGGAAAATGGCAGAATGACAATTATGTTTTGTAGCTTCACTGAAAAGCCATTAATTCTCCGCCTTTATGGTCACGGTCAGGTAATTCGACCTAGGGATAAGGAATGGGAAACAGTCTACTCCCTATTCAATAGCCTACCAGGGGAAAGGCAAATTATTGTATTGAATGTAGAATCTGCCCAAACCTCCTGTGGTTATGGTGTACCCTTGTATGACTTAAAAGGAGAGAGGGAAACTCTGCTCAAGTGGGCGAATAACAAGGGAGAAAAGGGAATTCACGAGTATTGGCAAGCCAAAAATACTGAGAGTATAGATGGGTTACCGACTAATCTTTTAGATAATTAACAATAATTTAGAATTTAGAATTTAGAATTTAAAATTTAAAATTTAGAATTTAGAATTTAAAATTTAGAATTTTAAATTTAGAATTGTAATTTTTTTTATTCTGCATTCTACATTCTACATTCTACATTCTACATTCTACATTCTACATTCTACATTCTACATTCTACATTCACCATTCACCATTCTGCATTCTACATTCTACATTCTACATTCTACATTCTACATTCTACATTCTGCATTCTACATTCTGCATTCTACATTCTGCATTCTGCATTCACCATTCTGCATTCTGCATTCTGCATTCACCATTCTGCATTCTGCATTCTGCATTCTGACAAACAACCAAACCAACTTATTGTTTAGTTTGGTCTAAATTAGCGGCAGCGCTATTGACCTCTATGGGATTTTCCTGGGCTAAATCACTATTGATATGTGATTGCTCTCCCGTAATCAAGGCAGTTGCTTGCTCTAATGCCTCGATGCGATCGCTAACTCGGTTTCTTGCTGGTAATAGTTCCAGGATTTTCAACTTTTCCAGCCTTTGATTAACCCTATCACTACCACCGACGATAAACACATCACGACGTTTGCCACGAGCCTCTTTAACCATATTCTCTATCGCTAGAGAAGCCGTCACTCCCAACAAGGTAACATCGCTCAGATCTAAGATCAGGACATCATACTTTTCCACAATCCCCATCCGCTGAGAGATAGCCTTGGCTGCACCAAAGCTCATTGGCCCGCCGAGACGGAATAGGAAAATTCGACCACGAGCCTGTTTCAGAAGCTGTTTTTCTTCATAGCTCAAACTATTTTCACCATCATCAGGAGCAGTAATTTCCTTGACCTGATCAATCTGTAGCTGACTGAGGTTTTTGACAGTCAACAGGTTGGCAATGAACACCCCAACGGCAACGGCTGTAATTAGGTCAACAAATACAGTCATGAATAACACTAAATACATTAATGCTGCTGCCTTGATGGAGACTTGATGGGCTCGTTTGAGGAAGCTCCAGTCAATAATATCGATTCCTACTTTAATCAAGATGCCCGCTAGTACAGCATGGGGAATACTTTGAGTCAGGCTTCCCGCACCCACAACAATCACCAGCAGCACTAGGGCATGAATCATGCCTGAAATCGGAGTTTGACCACCAGCCTGAACATTGATTACCGTCCGCATGGTAGCACCAGCACCAGGTAGGCCACCAAACAAGCCAGCAATCGTATTACCGATACCCTGACCAATTAATTCCCGGTCAGAGTCGTGCTGGGTACGGGTAATATTATCAGCAACCAGGGAAGTTAACAGAGAGTCGATGGCACCCAAGGTGGCTAACATTAGACCATAGCCAATCATGTCTTTGATTTGGCTGAAATTGAAGACTGGCAAATACAGCTTGGGTAAGCCTGTGGGGATTTCTCCAATCCGTCTGAGCTCGCTGTCTGGGAGGTCTCCGAAGAAGACAACCGATATCAATGTACAGACTATCAGTGCTAGTAGGGGGGATGGAATTAATCGATTCAGCCTCCGAGGTGATCCAAACATAATCACCAGAGTCAGGATTGCTAAACCGGTAGCGGCAAAATGGGGATTAGCCACGAACCTAGGAAAATCCAGGACAGACTGTACCACATTGGCAGAACTCGGATGCCCGAAAAATGGACCAATCTGTAACAGCAGAATGATCACACCAATCCCTGACATAAAGCCAGATATCACTGTGTAGGGCATCAGGGTAATGTATTTACCA
>NZ_JAAHGN010001021.1:0-2712 GCF_010672485.1 Moorena sp. SIO2C4
AGTGTATTGTTAACCCTTGAGCCTTATAGCCCTACGCGCAAGTCAAAAGTATAGGGTTTTTAGGGAGCAGGGAGCAGGGAGCAGGGAGCATGGAGCATGGAGCAGGGAGCAGGGAGCAGGGAGCAGGGAGCAGGGAGCAGATAAGAGTGAATTGCAAACCGCTGTATTGATAATTGTGATATTTTTGCGATCATGGAAGTAACTCCTATTTAGGTGGGAGGAAAACCGCGCTGGCGTTGGTTAATGGTTTTCACCAGCGCGGTTATTAGTCTCAGTCTCAATGTCTATAGTATAGATAAATCCTGGAAAAAGTGCAAGGGGTTATTTAAGATTTTTACATTTATTTACAAACACTATTTGTAGGTATTTATGGATTCAATTATGGATAAATAATGATAGCAATGTCAGTCTAGATTAGGACATATTTTTTTGATTTAAAAGGTAACAATAAAGTTATATTGTTGCTTTTTTTATTAACTTTAAAATCTTCATAAAAAACTTTCAAAAACCCTGTCTTGATGCAGTCGCTCATGGGGGAAACCCCCAAGACCGCGCTGCATCGCTTGACAAATAAATATATAATCATTACAATAATCAATGTAAACAAATTGAATCTTTGACCTATGTCAGAATTTACTCCAAACTCCAACAAACAAGCCGTTAAGCACATCTTAAAGGGGTCTCGTAAAGCAGTACTCAACACGATGTACGCCCTTTATGGTCTGCGCTATGCTGAGATTTCCGAATGGAGTCCTCTGCAGCCCACTGAAGTTCCAGGGGAATTCATTACTATCATGACCAAGTATTTGTTGTTGCCATAACACCTTGTCTTGATGCAGTCGCTCATGGGGGAAACCCCCAAGACCGCGCTGCATCGCTAAATTTCTGGGGGGGTTTCCCCCCCTTGGCCAATCCCATCGGATCACGTCCGGATTGGTTCGGAAACTTCTGACATAGGTGATTGAAATAGCCGTCGATAGTATTTCTACGGCTATTTTTTTTTGTTTTGAGACTTATAGAAAAAGGGAATCGGGAATCGGGAATCGGGAATCAAGAATTGGGAATTGGGAATTGGGAGCGGTGCGACCCGTGGCGAATTTAATTCGCCTACGGAAAGCGCACCGAGAGAATTGGGAATCGGGAACAGGCAAAGCAATACTTGTGGTTCAGTAAGCCTGTACTCCAACATCATCAAAGTATGATAAAATTCTTAATTATAACAGTCGCCAGGGTAATTAGGACATGACAAAAGTCTCAAACTACAGTATGGCAAGAGTTTAACTTCTGACTTCTGACTTCTGACTTCTGACTTCTGACTTCTGACTTCTGCTATATAACGAGCTAATAAGCTAATACAGCGTTTTCCATAACTATTAGGTGCCCTTGACCCATTAAGAATTAAATTCGCCACGGGTCGCACCTGAGGTACACAGCATTTTTTACCTCTTGCCTCTTGCTTATTGCCTGCTCCCTGCTCCCTACTCCCTTTGCTATAAAATAAATGCAACTAGAAAACTATTTTGACTTCCTAAGTGTGGACGATATTCGGCTCAAAGGCACAAGAATAGGAATAGAAACTATTCTCTATGATTATATCCATCGTGCCCGCACTCCCGAAGAAATTGCCGAAACCTATCCATCCCTAAATCTAGAACAGGTCTACGCTACTATTCTTTATTATCTACACAATAAAGAAATGGTGAGCCAATATGTTGCTGACTGGTTAGAGTGGAGTCACCAGCAACTGAAAGCACAGCAACTTAATCCCTCCACCTCTGCGCTGCGATTGCGGAAGTTGAGAGCAGAACGAAAAGTAATGAAAAAAGCTGATGACTCTCAAATATCTATTGGATGAAAATGTCAATCCTGCTTACAAAATCCAATTGACCCGGAATTCTCCTGATTTGGTGATGTGGGTTGTTGGTGAACCGAATACTCCTGCAAGAGGAACGTTAGACCCACAAATTCTGAACTGGTGTGACGAGTATGGTTTTGTGCTGGTGACAAATAATCGTAAATCTATGCCGACCCACTTAGCTGATTATATTGCAGAAGGGAATCACATACCAGGCATCTTTATTCTCAACACCAAGTTAAGTATGGGAGAAAATATTGATGAGTTGGTTTTTCTAGCTGAGGCATCTTTTGAAAGCGAATATCAAGACCAAATTATTTATCTTCCACACAGTTATAGCGTTTCTAAATAGCTCATGAAAACCCTTGACTACTCTTCCCGACTCCCTGTTCCCTGCTCCGAGGCTCCCTGCTCCGAGGCTCCCTACTCCCTACTCCCTACTCCCTACTCCTTGTTCCCTGTTCCCTAAAACCTAAAGATTTTTACCTAACCCAATTGATAATTTCTATATCCCACTCCACTCTCTCAAAATAGGCAAAACCCAAGTAATGGGCGTACGCTCTTCCACTGTTACCCTTACGGTTGTTGTGGTTCCTGGAGAAATTTTTAACGGGGGTCCGAGGGAAGATGACCATTTATAACCACTGGGGGTTTTGGAGTCAAGTTGTAATTTAGCGATCGCTTCGATTTTACCTCCTTCTTCGCCCATTAATTTTTGTACCACTTCGGGGTTTCCGATCACCGAACTCGCCCCTGCTGAGGTGATTGAAAAGGGAGAAACTTCAGTTATTTTCCCGACAATTCCCCCATATCTTGTCCGTTTTACTGTATCCGGTGTAATTAAAATCTTCATGCCC
>NZ_JAAHGN010001022.1:0-2710 GCF_010672485.1 Moorena sp. SIO2C4
TTGTGTCGATTACACAAGTGTGTCTTTTATGTAGATGGTGGAGATTGCACACTAGATTATTTTCTACCATGATAGATTTTGGATCTGTTTTGAAATTATGTCACTTTAAAAAGTGGCATAGTTAAATAAGTCAGTATTTGGTTTCTCATAATTTTGTGCCGACACGGTGATCGACTGATTAGCTCACAACTTGACAACTAAAACGACAGGAAATAACAGTCTCAGCTCGACATCAGGGCAGTTGAAAGCGCTTGTTGCTGTTCCTGATTCTTGAATGTAGCAAATGAGACTTCTCAGACAACCTCTAAGGTGTTTGACATTGTCTTGATGCAGTCGCTCATGGGGGGAACCCCCAAAACCGCTTAGGTGCGCTTTCCGCATTAAGAATTAAATTCGCCACGGGTCGCACCTCTGCATCGCTCCTAAACTCCGAAACTTAGTCATAACTTACTTCTAACTTCTGACTTCTAACTTCTGACTTGCGCGTAGCGCTATACCTATGGCTGACATCACACTAGGCAACTTGATTGCCCTGATCCTTGAAGAAGTATCTGACACCCTCGACCAGACAAATTCTGACAGCACTACAGAAACGAATTTAGAGGTTACAGATGTTTATTTTGATATTCCAGCCCATTTATACCTAAAAACCGATGGGCAATTTTTAAGTCAAGAGAAAACAAAATCACGAGTAATGATTAGTTTACCTTCAACTATAGAAACTCCCCCTGTCGGTAAACTAGGTCGCATCCGCATGACTATCGCTCCTGAAAAATCACGATAAGACTACTATTCCGAAGTTAAACACTTTTGCTAGTAAACTACTATGACTAATGAGGAATCATTAACAGCCAGCAACGGCAATACAAAAGGTAATACAAAAAACAATACAAACAGCAATACAGAGGAAAACACGGAATGGCAGCTAGCGGAGATGGTTGATGCGATCGCTGCTGAAATTGACCGTGCTGAAGATACTCTTTCTTTGAAATCTTATGCCCGTGGCAAGTCTATGGCGATTAAACAGCTTCAACTCGATATAGAAGTTAAGCTGCGCCGTACCTCTGACGGTAAAATCTTATTTCGGACTACAGACCCTGGGGAAAATAGCGCTACTGTTATCAAACTGGATTTTGCCCAAGTCCTAGAAAGCCAGTTACAAGGAGTGCGTAAGCAACTTGATCAACCGATCAGCACTAGGCCCCTGGCTACTCTACCTGGTATTACCGAGGCTGAGATCAAACAATTAAATGGCATTGGGATTTACTCAGTTAATGACCTTGAAGGCTACAGCCAAACAGCGGCAATGGTAGCTGAACTCAGCCGCAAAACTGGAATTGCTGATTCACGGATTCGGATATGGCGACAGCTACCGTTCTTGAGTGAGGTGAAACCAGCAAAAGGACTACCCGGAAGCCAGGTTGTGATTGAGGGAGGTAATTTTGGCGATCGCGACCCTAATGCCGCAGTTTTCTTCCAAGGTCAAGCAGTACAGATTCTTGAGTGGAGCAAGTCCCGTTTAATTGTTACCATGCCCGAAGTAACAGGCTCTGGTGTCTTGTTTGTAGTTATCGATGGTCAAAGCACCAATCTGCTGTCTTGGGAAGCAATCACCGTTGATTTACGAGTGCGAAATATTACTATCACACCAGATCAACCATTAGCAGGAGACCTGATTACCATTGAAGCGGATCTAATCAATCAAGGGAATAGTTCTTCTGATACCTTCGAGGTACAGTGGACAGTGGATAACAAGCCGCAGCCAATCCAATCCCACGGTCCGTTGCAGCCCAATCAGCGATCGCAAGACAGCAGTATCCGTCGCCAGCTCAGACTCGACCCTGGTTCCCACACCATCCGCTTCACTGCTGATCCACACCAGAAAAATTTAGACCTAAACCGAGCTAACAGCACCTTTACCAGAGAGATTGAGGTTAAAGGTCTAAACCAACTAACCATTGCTGATTTTCGTGATATCAATACCCTTGACCCACTACTCAATATTAACTACCCTTCAGCGAATATGAACTACGGTCCAGGGGATGTGTTGAGCCTAGTCTTCCGTGGTTTGGGTCGTCTTGATCCAAAAACAGGAGCTTTCGTAACCGATATTGCTACTCGTTGGTGGTGGATTGAAAATAAGGAAAATAATACTCGAATAATTTATTTCCAGCTTTCTGAAGAAGTGAGTTTCCATGACGGAAAACAGCTTACTGTAGCTGATGTAGAGTTTACCTATCAGGTATATAAAAAACTTAACTCAAGCCCAAATAAGCGGGTGATAAACATAATCAGAGATATCAATGTCGTTAATGATCGGATAATCAGCTTTGAAGTACTGTGGCCTTTTCTCAAAGAAGAGGAACGCAAAGACGATAATTCTGATCAAGTTGATATTGACAAAGATGATACCATTACGCCCATTGACCGGGAGCAGATTCAGTCTATCGAGAGCATTGATCAGATTGAGTCTATCGAAATCGTTGACCAACCACGCCCCCGCCCCATCGACATTGCTGAGTCTCCACTACCACGCTACATTGCCTCTGTGATGACTATCGGTATAGTACCGCGCCACGCTTACAATCAAAAAAGTTTTCAGCTGAAGCCCATTGGCAGTGGACCTTTCCAGGTTGAGAGATTTGACTCAGGCCAAGAAATTGTACTGAATGCTTTTCCCAAGTATGTAAAAGGTGCGCCACGATTGGAT
>NZ_JAAHGN010001023.1:0-2708 GCF_010672485.1 Moorena sp. SIO2C4
ACCTCTAAGTCGCGACAGGTCAAATCTTACCTATTATCCCTCCTAATTCAGATATAGCAAGACTTTCAACCACCCGCTTAACGGAACCAGTGCCAAACTCCCCCGATAGTAAACTGCCCCGACCTAGCTAGCGCTTTAGGTCGGGGCTTTGTCCGAGATCAATTTTGCACAACCAGCTGTCACACCCACCTAGCACCGGAAACTCAAGAACTTTGGAACAAAAATGTCACTTTATCACCTTTCCCCAAGCTAATGCGATCGCCTGTTCTTAGCCGATGCCGATTGCCTGGTGCTAGAGACGTGTGGTTGACATAAGTGCCATTGGAGCTGCCTACATCTTCTATATAGTAGGTATCCCCCTCAACTCTGATATCGGCGTGAATGCGAGAGACAATGTCTGAGTCAGGAAAACCAGAGACATCAATATCCGGGGGAATTTTATCATTGGGCTTACCCAGATGAATCACCGATATATGCTGCGGTAACTCAATTGTTGTATTGGTTTGCATATGCAGCAGTTGAGCTGAGATTACCTGCAACTGAGTTTGGGCAGTACCTCTATTGGGTACAGGGGGCGGTGGCGGGTTCTCTAAGTCAGCTTCTGGTATTGACGGTGATGGCGAGTTTTGGCTAGATTCTTCCTGAGAAAACCCTAAATTGCCAACGGTAGGTAGCGGCAATGGCAGGGTTTCTAAGTCAGGATTCTGCGGTTGAAATGCTTCTGAGTTGAGGGCTGGATTAACGACCGTAGCTGGCATAGGGGTGGTAGATTCAGCATCATCAGAACTGATAGGATTGGATGCTGGATCGGGGACTTGAGTATTCATAGCCATGGGTATAGGTTCAATAAGTGGGTCTGGGGATACCAAGTCGGGTATCTCTGGGGTAGAGTTTGACCCTGATTTCTCCCCTTTCTCCATATTGGCACCCACATTCAAGTGAAATCCACACTGACCACAGAAGCTTGCGTCAGTCTGAACTGTTGCACCACAGTTAGGACAGCTGGTAGTGGAAGGTAAGGGAGTGTAGCAGGCTTCACATTGGGTAGCCCCTTCCGGATTTTGGTGATTGCAGTTAGGGCAAACAATCATAGAACTTTAATTTATTATTTTTAACAGCTATTATCTAGTTTCAGATAATGTGACGATCATACACTTCCCGATCGGGCAAGTGTAGGCTTAATGCACCTCTTAAGGCTACCAGAACTCCTTTCTCCTTTGGAGACTCTGCGCGAACGAGGTACTATTAGTGATAGAACTATCAATAACTGGATTCCATCATGGCGCGTTTTCTTGTCAGGAACACGTCCTGCCCCACTTGTAATAGACTTGATTGAAGTTACTGTTTCGCACTTCATCGTTCACACTTGACACTTCCGCGCTTGTCAATGTTTCAAATCTTGACCTGCTGATTCATCTAGAAGCCACCAAAGTTCTCCTTGGGGCTGGATCAACCGAGCTGGATAGGTTTGTGGATCAGCTTCGGGGGCAAATATTTGAGCCAAGGCTGCTCTTTTGCCAGCACCAGCAACCAGAAACATAACGCAGTTGGCATGGTTAATCAAGCTCGACGTAAAGGTGATTCGTGGTTGACCATCTTTGTTGCCAACTGTAACTAGTCGGTCTTTTACTTGCAGAGCCTCTGTATGGGGGAATAGGGAGGCAGTATGGCCATCATCACCAATGCCTAACAAAATTACATCAAAGTGAGGAAACTCTCCTACTGGTATGCCAAAAAACTCATACAGTTGAGCTTGATGTTTATCGGCATCAGCAGTGGGACTAGAGCCATCGGTGGGCATGGGGTGAATGTTAGCCTCTGGTATATCGACTTTGTCTAACCAGGCCAGACGAGCCATCCTTTGATTACTATCCGGGTGCTCGGGACTAACATAGCGTTCATCACCCCAAAACACATGAATGTTATTCCAGGCAAGGTCAAAGGTAGCGATCGCTTCGTATAAAGGCTTGGGGGTGCTACCGCCAGCAAGGGCAATGGTACAGCGACCGTTAGCCTGGATTGCTCCTTCGATTTTACTGAGGACAACATCAACAGCTCGCCTAATCAAAGCTTCTTTATCCGGTACAACTTCAACCACTTTGTTCATAAAACCTGTCTGCCGAGGAACACTACATCCACAAGACTACCGTTAATCAGCGATTGTGCGATCGCTTTACCTGATTAAGGAAGAATACCAGGAATTATCCTAACACCTTGATTAGTGGTTAATGGTTAATGGTTAATGGTTAATGGTTAATGGCTAAGGCTGGTGACGCTCACCTAAAATGTAGAGCGCGGGACTTCCCCTCTAAAACTTAACACCAGCTAGGATGTTGGAGTTAGGATTCTTGATTGCCATAGGTTAATATGGGCAAAGCGCCATGGTTGGCCTTCGTGCTATTCTATTTTTACACTTGAGTGAGTACTCCAAAAACTACTCCAAAAACTAGTAAGCCAGTAATTTGAGGAGGAATTAATCATTCAAGTACTAAATTCGATGATTAAGTTAATCTAATAATCGCGCTTCATAGCCCATGAATACTAATTCTGTTTATTCCTCGTTTACTGCTCTGACTCTTAAGGTTGTCGGGGTGATAATGATCGTTTCCTCTCTTTTGGATTACATCATTTTGGCAATTCCCTCACAGGGAGCTAGCCTGTTAAAGCCAGAGTGGCAGTTGAACTTTGCTACCCAAGTTGTTGACCGA
>NZ_JAAHGN010001024.1:0-2705 GCF_010672485.1 Moorena sp. SIO2C4
CTCGAATAAAATACTCCTTTAGCCTCTCTAGTGCTATTTTTCTGAGTCTCGGAACTGCAGAAATAGCCACTGCTGCCACTTTCAGTGATGCACCCATTTTTTCTGAAGTTGATAGCTTCAGTACTACCATTACAACCAATGGCAATCCGGCAGACATTTACTTTCCAGTTGTATCTAGGACTAGCAAGGAATTATTTCCCACTACCATCCTCTTGCCAGGTGGATTGGTAGACAAATCCTTCTACTCTAGTTTTGCGACTCAGGTTGCTAGCTACGGCTTTGTGGTTGTCGTTCCTAACAATAGGGTATCTCTACCCCAGTTTAATTTTGAAGGATTGCTTCCTGAAGCTTCGCAAATTAACTCGATTTTCGACTTTATTATTGCAGAAAGCGAGAATTATAATTCCCAGCTTGCGGGTATTGTGGATACCGAGAAGCTAGGTTTACTCGGTCATTCCCAAGGGGGGGCAGTCGGTTTAACCGCGATTGAAGATTCCTGTATTTTTCCCCTCTGTTTGGATGATTTTAATCGTCCAGAAGCACTTATGGCCGGTGCTTTCTACGGTACAAATCGATTCGATCCCTTCTTAATGGAATTTGTTCCTACGGCTAATGATGGCATTCCTGTGGCCTTAGTTCAAGGAAGCCTCGATGCTCGGGCAACCCCTGAGGAAGCTTTGGGGACTTTTGAGTTAATCCAAGATCCTCCCAAAGCATTGATTACCGTTGCAGGTGCCAATCACTTTAGTATTACTAATGTTAATAATCCGATACTTTTTGGCTACTAAAGTCTACTAGCGCAGACTTTAGTTCACCAATGCAAGCTGCTCTCGCAGCCAGGGTGTATCTACCAAAGCCCTCAGGAATATCCCGCGAGCGCCATTGATGTCCCGTTCGCGAAGCGTGACCAAAGGTCAATCCATAGACCGGCCATCAATCTTTGACCTAATGGTCTTACTGCCGCCGATGTTTACCATTTCTCCTGTCCAGCTCACAGTCTTGGAGGTATAGGCTTCACAGACATCTACTACTGTTTTCCCAGTTTCGGAAGCTTTGTGTTTTAAAAACTCCTTGAATCTGAAGTGGGATAAAGTGAGTAGGTTTCGGACTGTCTTTGATCTGATTTTCCTTTTTCCTTTTTTTGACATTTCAGATGTCTCAAAGGTCGGAAGTAATATCACATCAAATTTATCTACCAAGAATCTAGCAGCTTTATGATGGAGTTCATTTATTAGGTTTTGAATTCTGAGAACAATCCGCCTGGCAGCTTTTCTCATTCGTCGTTTTTGATTCCTCTTGGCCTTACTTATTTTTGAGATTAAGTTATCAAGATGAGCGCAAAGCCTTTGAATCCGAGAAAAGTCACCGTGACCAATCTTGCCTGTAGAATTTTCACTCTTAAATGTCAGGAAGGTTCTAACTCCGGGGTCTATCGCGACTACCCTACCTTGGTTTTCGGCTTTTATTTGAGTAGTCTGATGGGGGACTGTTAAGTAGTAGTCCCCATTATTACTAGTCAATCTACAATCTCCCCTGTTCTCAGGCAAAGTCTCAGCAAAAGTTAATCCTCCCAGTTTAGTGTGATAAATGCCTTTGACTGAGACTGCTGATTTGGGGATGTAGCAAGACTGAATTGGGTTTTTCCTAGAGCGAAACCTAACCCGATTACTTTTTCCAGTCTTTTGGTATTTTTTCTTGGCCTCCCTAACAGCGGTGCAAGCATCCTTTATCGCTATCGATTTAATTTGATAAGGTACTTCCTTACACCACTCGGGAAGGTTATTTAATATGCCAGTTTTAATGGCTTTCCAATTAGCTTTTACTTTACTATTCTGAAGTATCTTGACGGTCTTGTTGAAGACGTAACGAGACACTCCAAACCACTTTCGGACAATCGATCTCTGATCAGCACTTAGGAATATCCTGATCTTCTTTGATTTTTGTCCCGTACTTTCGGAGTCCGTGGACTCGGCAAGAGAAGACGTGAATGATGGAGAGAAGATCTGCGGTAAGTTCTGATTCTGGACAACTTTTAGGTTGGTCGAGAACCAAGATTTTTCCACCGTTGTATCCGACCAAGTACTCAAACAGTTCAAAACCGAATCTGGTGAGCCGGTCTCTACAGGTAACAACAATCGTGAGCTGACATCCCTGCATAAGTCGTTCCAATATGGCTCTAAGTCCTTTCCTTTTGTAGTTAAGTCCTGAGCCGATGTCTTTGATGATTTCTGCTTCCGGGAAGAGCGAGTGCATGTACGCGACTTGCCTGACGAGGTCATCTTTTTGCTTGGAGCTACTGACCCGGCAATAACAGATGGTAGCTGGTTTTGGGGGTTGTCGTTTCCCCAAAGTGGCAAGGCTAACTGTACAAAACATCCTGTATCCGCTGGGGGTTCGTTAGCATCTGATCGTGCCATTGTCTGCGTACTTCCTTAGAGTGGTTTGAGAGAGTCCCGTAAGTTCGACCGCCTTACGGAGAGGTACTAATGCCATGACTAAAGTCTATGACTTTTCCATAGACTTTACTAGATATTGTGATACTTATTGTAACTGTCCACTAACCCCCTGGTGCGCGACCTGATTTTAGCAATCCCACTCTAGCTCAGGATGAAGCGATTGAAACCATTGCCCGTTGGAGTGCTTTGTTCTTGCGCGCTAATCTTCTAGATGATGCCAACGCTTTTGAGTTTGTATTCGATACAGGG
>NZ_JAAHGN010001025.1:0-2699 GCF_010672485.1 Moorena sp. SIO2C4
CTTCCGGTGCGCGCCTCCTAGGGCGAGTAAATCGCCCTTGGGTCGCACCGCAAAGTTGGGGGACCCACGGGGGCTTGACCAAAACCAGATGATCGCGCATTCATTCCTTGATTCAGCAACGCCAAAAAATCTGTATAACTGAGATCTTGCACCATTGTCATTAATCGTAGGGTGGGCAGTGCCTACCAACGCGCTTTGCAAGCTTCATTATCTGTCTGGTGCACTGCCCACCCTACATGAACCAAGCTTATTGAGAATGGGGCAAGAGGTGAGTATAACTTATTACTAGGATAAGCGCTATCAAATAAACAAGGGTTTAATTATCTGTGATTTAATCTAAATTTCCGGCGTTGCTGATTATGGGTATGGTTTTGCCCCCCTAGCCCCCCAATTTTGCGGTGCGACCCGTGGCGAATTTAATTCGCCGACGGAAAGCGCACCGGTGGGGGAACAAAACTCTCAAGCGATGCAGCGCGGTCTTGGGGGTTTCCCCCACTCGCTATTGCATCAAGACAAGTCCCCCAGAATTGGGGGACCCACGGGGGCTTTAATAAAACCAGATGATCGCGCATTCATTCCTTAATTCAGCAACGCCAAATTTCCTGCTGCTATAGACAAAAGGACTCGAAAGCCAATTGTGAGAACTTTGATGAGATACTCTTAAACCGTCATTAATCTGGATAATCCGGTATAAAACGGTCAAGGTGCAATTTATTGTTGCCTGAGGGAGGAGTGGTAGTCAGCAATTGGAGTCAAGCCTCCCACTCATCTGTCTAGGCGTTCCTGGCATCTCGACCAGGAGTTCCTTAAAAGCCTTAGTTTTGCTATGCTTGCAATTAAGCAATCCAAGCTCGATTGCATCAAGTAAACTAAGTCCCATTCCTTCCAAGAAACGCGCGGTACGACGCAACAATACTGCCTGTACCTCGGTTTTAACCATGTACCGGGTGATTTCCTGATCCGTACCTCTGTCAAGGATATTTTTGGCAGCATTATGGTCAGCCTGCAACACGACCCCATTAAATCTGGTAAAACTGTCCCCGCTTCTTTTCCCCAGAAGGGTTCCGGTCACGGAGTCAATTGGCGACGTGTAACTAGGCTGGACTTCTTTCACAACCGACCCAGTCCAATTAGCCCATTTCTGTAACGAATCCCGCATTACTCCTTTCATCCAACTATTGAGCTTGCGAGACATCGCCTTGGACTGGCGTTTATTTTTGATTGGTTGTGTTAAATCTTCCGCAAAAACTAAGAGTGATTCGCCATTAAACAGCGATTTAGAAGCAGCTCCTATTATTGCTGTAAGCTCTGACTGATTCTGTCTGTAGCGCTTATTTTCTGTCTTTCGGTTTAAATTATTTTTTAGTATTCGAGCCGATTTGACTGGATCTAGTTTTTCCAGTTTTCTATGTATTGCCCAAAGCTTCCCTCGATTACGATTCTTGGCACAAATACGGTCGGACTTTTCAGTAGTCGCCTTGCCCAAGTTCAAACCATGCCCTTGGCCATCTGAGTCATAGAAAGCCTCTGTGTACCCTTTATCTATCCCAACAGGACGGCGGTTGGCGGGTACTTCTACGGTTCCATAGTCTACTAAGAAGTGAATCTCAAATCTTTGTAAAGTTTGATTGTGGATTAATCTAATCTGCCCACTTATTTGGCGATTAGATCTGACGATTATTCTGTTTCTTTTTCCTCTTCTTAATCCAGCTAGCTCTAACTGATAAGTGTTGCGGGAGAGCCTTCTGCACTTATAGCCTACTTGTTGATAAACTATCTGATTTTTGACCCAAGAATGTCCTCGCTGAAACTCCTTTCTGATCAGTCGGTGAAGGAGTGGACTGTCCATAAATGCTAAGGTCTTAAGCTGAAAGCAAAGTTCTTTTCTGGTCTTTTGATTGTCCTTCCCCGGAAATCGTTTGTAGATTTTCTTGATTACCGCATCGGTACAGGCCGCCTGGCTCGCTGTAATGGCTTTCGCTACATCATTAATAGTCCAATCCATTAACTTAGCAGGTAGCCCCAAGGTATCGGGAGTCCTGAAGCTCTTCACTTCCGGGATAGCCTTGTCTTGATGCAGTCGCTCATGGGGGAAACCCCCAAGACCGCGCTGCATCGCTTTTCCAGTCCAGTCCCCAATGGTTAATGCTTCCGAGTTTGTTGTAAGACTCAGCCCTGACGACACCTAGTTTTTTCATTACCTGCAACAACTCAAACTCTACCGACTTACTCATCCCCACCACGGGGACAATTTGAGTCGATAGTCTCTTGGGATAGCCCACTTTCTTTGGCATCGTCAACTGCTGTGTCTTCTTTCTTGACTATACTCTAGCGCTAGCAAAATGTCAATGTCGGTTTTGTACAGTTAAATACCGTTTTATACCTATTTATTGGGGTTTAGTTGCGAGACTAGCAGGAACGCCATTGGGATAGCTAGAACGACATAGGTTGGGAGTGTCAAGCCAACAGCCACCCCATATGCCTCAATGTAACGCTCTATAGTTAGTTGTCCTAGCAGTTTCGCCTCCAGTTTTATTAATATAATTAATTATAGTTATAAATTATTGTTATAGCGGTTTTCGTAGTAATGAGGTAAACAGGATTTTTTCCCACTTCCGTTCCCCCCTTATTAAGGCTTCCGTTCCCCTCTTATTAAGCTCCCCCCTTATTAAGGGGGGTTAGGGGGGATCCCTTTCCCA
>NZ_JAAHGN010001026.1:0-2690 GCF_010672485.1 Moorena sp. SIO2C4
CCCACTACATCCCCCATACCGCCAATTTTCGCGATGGGAGCTGCTTCCGCCGCAACGAATAGAATCTTCATCTGTTAGTTGTAAATTATTGGTTGTTAGTGCCTAGGAAATAGCTGCAAGCTTGAAGTCCCGTCTACAATTGGAACTGGTGAAAATGCAATACTGGACTAAGCATACTGGTACCCGCATTGTGATTGTGTTTGAAGGACGTGATGCAGCTGGTAAGGGGGGCACTATTAAACGGATTACCGAACCCCTAAATCCACGTGGCTGCCGAATTGTGGCATTGGGTACACCGAGTGATCGGGAAAAGACCCAATGGTATTTCCAGCGCTATGTCGCTCATCTGCCCGCAGCCGGTGAAATTGTCTGTTTTGACCGCAGTTGGTACAATCGCGCTGGGGTGGAGCATGTGATGGGTTTTTGTACCGATGCACAGTATCAGGAATTCATGCAAACCTGCCCAGAATTTGAGCGGATGTTGGTCAGATCCGGCATAATTTTGCTGAAGTATTGGTTTTCAGTTAGCGATGAAGAACAAGAGCGACGCTTCCAATCTCGCACCACCGATCCCGCTCGTCGCTGGAAGCTCAGCCCGATGGATCTAGAATCTCGCGATCGCTGGGTGGAATATTCCCAAGCAAAAGACAACATGTTGGCTCACACCAATATTCCCGAAGCCCCCTGGTTCACGGTGGAAGCTGATGACAAAAAGCGGGCTCGTCTTAATTGCATCAGTCATATTCTCAGCAAGATTCCCTACATTGATATGACACCGGAACCTCTAGAATTACCCCCACGCAAGAAGGCTCCCAATAACTATGTGCGCCCACCTCTGTATGAGCAATTCTTTGTGCCCCAGTTGTATTGACATTTGGGAACGTCCTAAAATTCAGGACTTAGGGGTTTCTTCCTGTATTTTATTTCATTATCCTTTGCCTGAGACAATAACTGATAACCATTTCGATAAGCTCCTCTAGGGTCAAGTAAAGACTGAATCTTTTGTGATGTTTCTTCAATAGCATGTAGAATCCTGCCAACGATATCAGTTTGCTTAGCTTTAACTAGCAACAAACACTGATTAGGGTAAAAAACAACAATCAGCAAAGTATCTCTAGATTCCATGAATATTTTTTCGTTGTTTACCAGACTAGGTAAGCGGTTAATCGATTGGTGAAACTCGATTATTTTATCGGCTATTTTTAGAATTTCAGTTTTATTTAATTTACCTATTAACTGAGTAATTGGCAACTGTTTATAGAGGATAACTGCACCTAAAATGTCATCATTATCAGCTACTAAATCCCTAACAATGCTATCGTAATCTTGTGTGTTTTTTGACATATTGATTATGTTCATGGGATTAATTTTGATTAAACTACTCTAGCAAAGGGAACAGGGAACAGGGAACAGGGAACAGGGAACAGGGAGTAGGGAATATGGCATCAAAATTATATCAATTGCTACACGGATTGCTATATTGATAGTCTTGATCGGTATCCAATAAAACTATGATCACACTATTCCTAAACTAATTTCATTTATGATCATAATCCTTTGGCTTAGTTTGTCTGTATCAAATTAAACTTATTTGCTGGAAAATACTGTTATTGATTACCTTCATAACCGGCTGAATCCTAGAATTTAATGGGTTTGCTTGTATCTACAGAACAGTGTGTTAATTTTGTCTTTGCTGATCCCTCAGCGGTGATTGCTTGAGATCTCCCTTAAACAAAAAGCCACTGTAGGCATTCATACGGTGTTCGTGGAAATCTAGACCTTCAATTTCTGCTTTTTCTGTAACCCTTAGACTTGAGGAAAGTATACGTTTAACTAATAACCAAGCTAGCCAGCTCAGGAAAACCGTTGACACATCTACAGCAACAATGCCGAGTAGTTGAATAAAAAGCTGCCGGATACTATCTATCCCGCCACCACAGAATAGTCCGGCTACTGGACCGTTACCAATACTATACAAATCACCAGGTCCTTCACTGAAAAGACCTAAAGCCAGTGTTCCCCAGACTCCACCGACAAGATGGACAGAAATAGCACCTACTGGATCATCAATTTTCATCCTGTCCCAGAAGTCTACTGAAAAGACCACTATTATTCCTGCCAGCAGACCTATGGTGATAGCGCTACCAATGGTAACGAATCGACAGGATGCGGTAATGGCTACCAAACCCGACAGTACTCCGTTAATAATCATAGTGGGGTCAGGCTTACTGTCAGGATCCCTTGGGTCAAGCCAGGTAGTTAGAGCTGCGGCAATACCCCCTGCACAAGCTGCTGTATTAGTGGTGAGGACAATATGGCTAATTGCGTTGGGATCTAAATTCGTCGTTCCGGGATTAAAAATCGTTGAGCCGGGGTTAAAACCAAACCAGCCCAGCCATAAAATCAAGCAACCTAGAATCGCCAGGCTGAGATTGTGTCCGGGCAGCCCATAGGAAACGCCATCTATATATTTGCCCTTGCGTGGTCCGAGAAGGTAAGCACCTACTAAGGCACAGCAACCGCCTACGGAGTGAACTACCGTTGAACCAGCAAAGTCCCAAAATTTCAGCCCTTGTAGCCAGCCTCCTCCTAGCCAGCCTCCTCCCCAAATCCAGTGACCCGTGATTGGGTAAATGATGCCGACAAGTAGAAGGCTGAACAGACAAAAGGCAGAAAATTTGATGCGCTCA
>NZ_JAAHGN010001027.1:0-2687 GCF_010672485.1 Moorena sp. SIO2C4
TAGATAGAGATGCTCAATTTCAATACATTAATGAGAAAGTCAAAGATTTTCAAGAGCGTAATCAGCCAGTAATTTCAGTAGATACAAAAAAAAAAGAATTGATTGGAAATTATCGCAACGTAGGACAAGAGTGGCATCGAAAAAAAGAGCCACTTCAAGTTAAAATTCATGATTTTCCTGATCCAGAACAAGGAAAAGTAATTCCTGAGGTCGTTTATGATGTAACTGATAACTCGGGATGGGTCAACGTAGGAATAAGTCATGATACAGCTGAGAGAGCCGTAGCTTCCATTCGTCAATGGTGGAAAAATATGGGAAAAAAAGTTTATCCAGCAGCTAAAGAAATACTGATAACAGCTGACTCTGGTGGCAGTAATGGCTATCGAATTAGATTAGGGAAAAGTGAGTTACAAAAATTAGCGACGGAAATCGGATTGACCATCAAAGTATCCCATTTGCCTCCCGGGACAAGCAAATGGAATAAAATTGAACATCGAAGGTTTTGTCACATAACAAAAAACTGGAGAGGTAGACCTTTAACAAGTCAAGAAGTTGTCGTAAATTTAATTAGTCATACTACGACTAATACCGGACTTAATATCCAAGCTGAATTGGACAAAAATGACTATAAAACTGGCATAAAAGTTAGGGAAAAAGACTTTAATGAGGTGCAGATTGTGCGAGAATTTTTTCATGGAGAATGGAACTATGCTATCCTGCCTCAATCAACGTCTAAATAGGGAAAGTTATTTTTGCGCGAATTCTTAATCAATAAGTTTTAACCATGCATCTGCATAGCCTACCAACCATAAAGGCTCCCCTGTCTAAGGTTTCGTCTCCGGGGGAAACCACGGCAAAGCGCGAGTGGGGGGAACCCCCTTTGGCGGCGCTGCCTCCCCTGTTCCGAAGCTGCATCGCTTCCTCAACAAAAGAGGTGCCAGTAATTGTGATCAGCAAAAAGCAATACTAAGACCAGTATTAAAGTTATTGGGCTCTACCGAACATAGTGTGTATAAAACCGCGCTTATGGCCGAATAGGTCGGATGGGACGGGTTATTTATAAAAAATCATTCTATTGGTACTTAAACTAAAATCGAGAATCAATAAAGGTATAATACAGTTATGGCCGACATTTCACGTTAAGACTTGAGGAATGAAAGAGACAACTCCCGCACCCCTTGCCCCCTTGCTTCGAACGATGGTGTAAACCCTTTGATGATGTCTGGACCCATAAAGCCCAAAAACGGGAGTTTAGGAACTATATAGGTGGATTATTAGGGGAAAGTGAACGAAAAAACCTGTCTCAAATGGCTTATAACCCTGTGGGAGTGACTTACCACCGATTACATCATTGTCTTGATGCAATAGCGAGTGGGGGAAACCCCCTTTGGCCGACTGCATCGCTTTTTGACGGAAGCGCCCTGGTCAGCCGAACCGGTTGAACGCCGCCTGATCGTGATGAATCAGTGTAGCCAAACCCGGATCAGTAGAGGATTCACGTTAATTGTTGATGACTCAGGACTCGCGAAAAAGCGGCAATTTCACAGCCGGAGTGGGACGGCAGTACATGGTCGAAATCGGTAAAATCGATAATGGGGTAGTAGTGGTAACAACTGATCTATATGATGGCCAAAAAAGCCTACCATTAGATTTAGAGTTATATCAACACGCCAGTTCTTTACCTCAGGGAAACAAAGACCCTGAATTCAAGAAAAAGCCGGAGCTAGCTTTAGGGTTAATTGACCGCAGCTTGCTGAGAGGATACCGACCGGGGTACGTGGTAATTGATGCTGGCTATGGAAATAACACAACATTTCTGCATAAGCTGGAAAAAAGGAAACTAAAGTATTTAGGGGGATTAGCCAAAAACCGCCAAGTTATAAGTCAAACATCGGCAAATAACAGAGAGGAAATTCCCTTAGATAAATTAGCATCAGTCTTGCCTGGCTCAGCTTTTATCCCGGTTAACCTCAATCTAAATCAATCGAAAACAGTTTGGGTGGCCACTGTTGAAGTTGAACTATCACAGCTCGAAGGAACGAGAACAATTGCTATCGTCAATCAGGCCTCGACCTTCGACCAAGAAGCGTGAGATTGACTATTTGATTACCAATGTTGACTCAACAAAAGCCACAGCCGAGTGGATAGTAACTAGCTATGCTCAAAGGAATTGGGTGGAAGTTTTCGATCGAGAAGCCAAAGGATGGTTAGGGCTTAAAGAATATCAAGTCAGAGATGCTCGCAGCTTGCTGAGACATTTCATTCTTGTGTTTTGTGCCTATACATTTATTTTATGGCACACCTTAACTGGAGGGTTAAGAAGACGTTGGGCTAACAAACCTTTAAAAACCTTTCCTGAGTCATTAGAGGCGTAACGGAGCAGCGATGTCTTTCCGTTTTGTGGAGTGGCTGACTCAAAATCGCAACCTATTCTTCGCTTACAAAGCTGCTTTGGGCTTTATTTGGGCTTGATATCTGTTTAAGTACCACTAGGCAGGAGTTACTCAATACTGCGCAACACACTCTATAAGTAGTAGGGGGCATTATTAACGGAAGCTACAGATAGAATTGCTGCGTAAGTTCTGCTAGGGTGGGCATTATCCACCCTACTACTAACCTAAGTTGCTAGTTATCAAAAAACACCTCAAAATGGCTTCAAGACACCAAAACTTAGTATCGATAGATCC
>NZ_JAAHGN010001028.1:0-2681 GCF_010672485.1 Moorena sp. SIO2C4
TCCGTGAGCTAAAAGCTCACGCTACTTGAGGTGCTTTGTGGCACAGGCCACAAGGGATTTGACTTTCGTGACTATTAAACCAATGCTTACCTGTTTGATTCAAAAGCTGATAGCATCTCAAGTAACGTGCCCATTCCCGTAGGGTGGCCATAGGCCAAGGCCTTTGACTGATAGCTGATAGCTGATAGCTGATAGCTGATAGCTGATAGCTGATAGCTGATAGCTGATAGCTGATAGCTGATAGCTGAATACTTACCATCCGGCTGTTCCTTTCCATCTCCTACTTCTGTTCTTCTTCAGTCTGTGCCATTGATCAGAAAATTTTCATAATTCTTATCTTTAGCAGTGTTCACTTCAGCAATACTTTCCATTTCAGAAGAAAGCTTATTTTGATGCTGGTGATACTTATGTGCTGCCATAGTTAGACCCAAAAATCCCCAAATATAACATCCCCCAACACCAAGCATGGCGCTACCAATCGGTAGCCCGATTAAATTACTCAAACCAATAGCACGAGCAGCACTCATGAAGGAATCACGGCGAATCTCAGGATATTGGAACACACTATATACCAGCAGGAGCAATCCACACATATACGGGAGAGTTCCAAACCAGCCTAGGGTAAAAAACATATCTAAAATGCCACTGTCAATCACAACGCTTCGGATTTCCCCTTGTTCGATAGTGAATGTATTTCCAATCCCATTACCTAGAGCCATAGAAAGAGCTTTGCCAAGACTCTCTTCATAGATCTGTTGTCTAACTTCTGCGCTGTGATCATTTCCAAGGTCAGAAAATGTTGCCAAACGACTACCAATTACTTCCGAGAATGGCTCAATAGTGGTTAACGGCACGATACACATTGCCATGACCAAGATAGAAATAATGATGCGCATCTGAATTTGGGGTTTGAGTGAACTGGTCAGGGAAGCTAGTCCAAAGAACCAGCTCGCCCACATCGTCCGTGACAAAGTTAGTAGAAAAGACAAGTAACCAGCTATGGAAGCAGGAATACGTACAGGACTGTTATTATTAAATAACAACAGCAAACCCACCATCATGGTTGCGGCAAACGGTCCAGTGGAATTCATGGTGCTCCACAAACGAATACCGAATGGTTCGGGATTGCCCATCGAGAACATTCTGGCGTTGATCAGCCAAAATCGATCCCACTCTGGTGCGATCACATATTGCACTATGCCATAGACTCCCATCACCAATACACCCCAGAGGAATGTGCGCTGAATGTTTTGGCGATAGCGAGGATAATCTCGCCAATTTATAAATAAGTAGAAACCTAAAAGAATCGGAGTGAACCAGTCTATCAGTCCTCGAATGGCGAAAATAGGAGTGCTTTTAATCAGACCAATGATAAAGCCATACAAAATACTGGTGAATCCCAAAATAAAAGGCAAACCCCCCTGTTTATAGGCTCTAGGAAGGTATTTTACAAAGGTATCCACAGTAATCCATGTCACCACAGGCGCTACTAGCAATACTGGACTCGGATTAACCCAGTTACTGCGATAGTCAATTAAACGACGAACCAACGGCATCAGAAACCATAGCCACCACATAAAACCTAAGTACAGGACAGGATACCGTCGATAAAGAAAAAGGCCCACGGCAAACCCTACCACAGGCAACAGAATACGCAGAAGGCTGCCAGCACCAGCAATAATGCCCAGTATTGTAATCACCACAAATAACAGGATGGCTGTCCAAGCAGGGGCTGGTTCTAGTTTGATAGGAATTCCTTTTGTCATTAGGTGTTAGGGATTAGATACACAGTAGTTCTCAATTGGCTGAGGGAAAAAGTCCTAGGTTTTAGGGAGTAGGGAGTAGGGAGTAGGGAGTAGGGGTAATAAAATTAAATGTACTTAATAACTATTAGAAACGCTAGATCTGATAGATTAGAGATTAGTTAGTATTGATTAGAGATTAGTTAGTATTGATTAGAGATTAGTTAGTAGTCATTTTTCGACTGCCTGTTCCCTATTTCATGTTCCCTATTTCTTATTCCCTATTTCCTGTTCCCTTTCCACATTTAGTCAACAGTCAACCTTCAATCTTGGCCTTTGGCCACGCTACGCGAACAACCTTCAACCTTGGCCTTTGGCCACGCTACGCGAACAACCTTCAACCTTGGCCTTTGGCCACGCTACGCGAACAACCTTCAACCTTCAATCTTGGCCTTTGGCCACGCTACGCGAACAACCTTCAACCTTGGCCTTTGGCCACGCTACGCGAACAACCTTCAACCTTGGCCTTTGGCCACGCTACGCGAACAACCTTCAACCTTATTCAACCTTCAACCTTATTCAACCTTCAACAGTCTCTTTTGCTAGCCTAAGCACTTTTTCCAGCTCAACCAACCCTGCCAACGTCCACGCAAAGAAGCAAGCCACTTTTGTCCTGCTAAAAGTCCTTCCTTGGGGAAAGACCGCAAACATTGCAGGAAACCGGGTTTAATTTGCGTTCCCACCAATGTTGACCAAACTATAAATATAATCCGTTGTAGAATAGGGAAGTAATCTAACAAAACTATAGTTTCATTATGTGCCGCATTAATTAGGGCAGTATCGCTAAAAACTATGCCTCGCTGATCCTCATCAAAACGCTGTGCTGGATAGTGGTCTACTGCTACCCCTGGGTCATAAATCAGCTTCCAACCCGCTTTA
>NZ_JAAHGN010001029.1:0-2678 GCF_010672485.1 Moorena sp. SIO2C4
TAGCAATTTCGGGCTTTGCCCGACGCGGGGCGCGTTCGCGCCCCGCGTGGCCTACGGCCAAACGCGAACGGAGCAGCCAGTAGCGCTGCATCGCTTTGTCCCTCAAATTTGGAAATTTGGAAACACCATTACACCCATTGCCATAAAAACATTTATATAAAAAAAACTGGCTGTGTTGTGAAGGGTGTTACCCCTCACAGCACAACCAAGCTGATCATCAATTACGGCACAGGATGGCTGATTTGTGCGATCTGTTAGGTATATATTTATTAAAAAGGAATTTAGCATGGCTGTGTTGCCAGTTTGGCAGTAAATTAGATTTCCACTGCAATTACTCGAACACAAGCATCTACAAGTGTACCTAATTAGGAGTTATCTTAGGTACTGAGTCACCTGATAAGCAAATTAAATTATCCTTCTGAGTGTTGATGATTCCCCGTTGGCGAAGCTTTCCTATCAACCGAGTGACAGTCACGCGGGTGGAGCCAATGGCACTACCGATTTGTGCATGAGTTAAGGGAAATGGTAAGCAGTAACCTTGTTCACACGGTTCCCCGAACTCTTCAACCAATAATATGAGAAATCCCAAGAGCCGATCAATGGTTCGTCGCTGTCCTAAGGTACTCAGCCAGAGGAGTTTGCGTTGATGCTGAAGCCTAAATGCATCTAAGATCTCCCGTCGGAAGTGTGGCCAGTTGTCTAAGTCATCCCAGTACATCCATACCACAGCAGTTTGCTCAACGTGGGAGTAAGCCTGAAGTGTGAAGGGTGAAAGGGCAACAATTTCAAAGGGCTGACCGGCACCAATGAATCCTAAAAACGCTTCTTCCATATTCTGATGGGAGCATTGAGCTCCAGAAAAATTGGGGCTAGCGCTGACTTGAGAAGTACCCACCAAACGGATTGCCCCCCGCTCTACCAAATACAACAACCCAGGACGGGTAGGAATCCGCTCATCTTTGCTAAACGTCCTATAACGGTAGTGTTCCTGTCCCCAATCTAAGATCCTTTGCCAAGTTACAAAGGGTCGGGATGCCTCTAATGGGTCGGATGGTGAATACATAAGCTCCGAGCCTGATGGATACACAAGTTTATCTAGATCTTACATGGAGTCCAAAGTAACAAAAAATACCTTGAGAAGTAGCTCATGGCGCGTAAATTTGTCAGGTAATTCTGCTGCTCTGAGTACCCGATTACAACAACAGATATCGAGAGCAATAGTATATTCTGGTATTCCCCAGTTGATATTGGAAACGATTCCTTTAGAAAGGTGCTCAGATAATACTGGTGTAGCATATCGCTCAGCGATCGCTCTCAAGCTTTCTCGCGCCATGCAGCAAAGTCCTCTCGCCATTGCTCATCAGTTAACTGTATCTTTGCCAACCATAACTCAAGATGCTGGGAAACAAAACTTGATCGAATTCGAGGTTGAAGTAGCTCCCCCAGGCTGGATTAATTTTTGGCTGACAGATCAGGGGTTAGCAACTTGGTTACAAGATTGGATTCAACCTTCAACAGACACCCTGATTAGCTTTCGCCCTCAACAAGGTCAAAAGAATCTCTTGCCCTACTTAGAACTTACCACTCAGCACTCAGCACTCTTCTCACAAGATACTTCCAAGATCTTTAGAGTTCAGTATGCCCATGCTCGTTGCTGCTCACTCCTGGGCTTGGCTCATCGCCAGGGCTTAATCCAGATTCAGAGTATGGACTTGAAAACCTCTAAGGGACTCATAGTTGTGCCATATCCAATTCCCTGGTTAAAAGACGACTTAGGAAAAGGAACAAAGCAGCCGCTTATACAGTTGGTCCATCCAGCAGAAAGACTTTTGATTGGTCAAATCATGGACTTGACAGACTACTTTAGTGGAACTGAATCAAAGCATTGGCTAAAATTGGCAAGTTCTGTGAGCAATGCTTTTGAGCAGTTCTACCGTAGCTGTCGCATTTGGGGGGAGGTGAAACACCAGACCCCTAGGCTGGCTCAAGCAAGGTTAGGATTAGTGGGAGTAACTCAAGTAGTCTTGCGATCGCTTCTAGAAGACCAACTAGGTGTCCTTGCACCAGGTGAACTTTGACCGAAAAAAAAAATTTTGCCAAAGGGGTTGACAAATCCAGAAAGTTTTCGGTATATTTACGGATGTGTGAGGAGCGAACCAGTCAGGGAACCGAGACGAAACACGGCCAGTCGTCGGTTCCCTTTCTGATTTAATTGCCGGATTTAATTTTCTGATTTAATTGGCCGAGGCAGATACCGCCAGTAGCAAAGCTGGCTTGATGCCCAAAGGCGGGCTCTTTGACAAAAAAAATGGGTCTCAAGCCCCGTCCTTCGTTCGACGGCTTTTAATAAAATTACTAGAATAGAAGAGTGGCCTAACACAGACAGGATTCGTCGGTACTGTCATAACCTCACGACGTAAAGCGATGTTAGCACCTGAGGCGCGAAAAACCTCATTAAAAACGTATGGATCCTAACAAATACCGCAAACCAGTAAAGTAAACCTTAAAAGATAAAAAGTACCGTGGGGCACACGGAAACTGAGGAAACTCAACGCTTAGGGAGATAAGCCCACTGGGGTTAGTTAAATTAGGCTAGGTATTTGGTTCTTAAACGGATATTTGGCTTAAGTATTGCCTTTGACGGATAGCTAATTTTAAGGCATGTCGAGGAACTAAGA
>NZ_JAAHGN010000103.1:0-11622 GCF_010672485.1 Moorena sp. SIO2C4
TCAATATGTTTACCTTGGGCAATCGCTTTGAGCATAAGCGATCGCGCTGGTTCTAATCCTCCCAGTAGCTCTACTACAATATCTATCTCTGGGTTGGTGACAATTTCTTCTAGGTCCGTTGTCATCAACTCCAGTGGTAGTTGCACTTCTCTGGGCTTATCAAGCGATCGCACTCCTACCTTGGCAATTTCTATCCCTTGCAGTAGTGGGTTACGTCCAGCTGTGTCGAGTAAAATCTTTGCTGTTCCTGTACCAACGGTCCCTAATCCTAATAAAGCAATCTTAAAAACCACAGTATTTATCCTGAATCTATATGCTTGCCAAACATGCGATCGCTGAAAGCGGGATGAAGTCCATCGCTGAAAGCGGGACGCAGTCCATCGCTTAAAGCGTGCAGATCGCGAATCTTTTTCTTTTCTAGCCTACTTTGCGGTTAAAGGTTCATCCGTTGAAGGTTGAAGGTTCATCCGTTGAAGGTTGAAGGTTCATCCGTTGAAGGTTGTTTCCTGCAATCTGCCAACCGGCTAACCTGCCAACGGGCTCACCCAGGTATAAGGGTTTCAACGTGTTTATATTTTTATTAATTTGTTGCTTTATTAATTTAGTGTTATTGATTTTTTTAGTGGATAAAGGTTTCATAATTTAGATGCATTTGCTTTATAGCTCAACAAAATACATTAAAATTACTTTTTTTTGAGCATCACATCTTTGGCAAACTGTTGTGTATTAAAAATATATAACAGCTTAACTGCTTACCTCACCATTGCCATTGGCATCTTTGCCGATATCCAAGCAGATTAGGTTTTGTTGGGTGCATCTCAATGGATGAAATTAAGCAAAAATTCGCGCGAGAATTCCCACACTCCCCGCGCCCCACACTCCCCGCGCCCCACACTTCCCACACTTCCCTTTTTTTGACAAATATGAGATACACCCGGTTTTGTTGACCTCTTTAATCTCCTCTGTGCTTGAGGCTGAAGCCTCTTTGCTGTTCCGCCTTACTTCCTAGAATACGGGGATAGCCACCTTCGGGTTATTATTTATTTTGGTTAACTCTTACTTTACCAAACACTTATAAATAATAAATGACCTCAACCCCATCAATCAAAGATAATAATCGCGTCTCCGTGACCGATATAGATATGCCTCCGACGCTGTTACTCGGACCTGGGCCATCTAATGCCCATCCTTCCATATTAAAAGCGTTGGGAATGCCCCCAGTTGGTCACCTGGATCCCCGTTTTATCGCACTGATGAACGAAGTGCAAACCTTACTCCGCTACGCTTGGCAAACTGATAACCCGATGACCATTCCCATGAGTGGCACAGGTAGTGCGGCAATGGAAGCTACTCTAGCCAATGCAGTAGAACCAGGTGATGTGGTTTTAGTTGGGGTAAACGGTTACTTTGGACACCGACTTGTGGATATGGCTGGTCGTTATGGTGCTGATGTCCGTAAACTAATCAAGCCTTGGGGGCAAGTCTTTACCCTTGATGAACTCCGAGAAGGCTTGGAAACCCATCGTCCTGCTGTCTTGGCTTTGGTTCATGCTGAAACGTCAACCGGTGCCCGTCAGCCCCTTGAAGGTGTGGCTGAGTTGTGCCGAGATTTCAATTGCTTGCTGCTGGTTGACACAGTCACCAGTTTAGGTGGGGTGCCACTGTTTATTGATGAATGGGGGATTGATCTGGCCTATAGTTGCTCCCAAAAAGGGCTTAGCTGTCCACCAGGCATTTCTCCTTTCACTATGGGAGCTCGTGCCCTCGAAAAACTCAACCAGCGTCGTACCCAAGTCGCTAATTGGTATTTGGATGTATCGATGTTGAGCAAATATTGGGGTGACGAGCGCACCTACCACCACACAGCTCCAATTAATATGAATTATGCCTTGCGCGAAGCGTTGCGATTGGTTGCTGAAGAAGGACTAACCGCTTGTTGGGAACGGCATCAAACTAATGCTGAATTGCTTTGGGAAGGTTTGGCTGATTTGGGTCTAGAATGTCACGTGGAGCAAGAATTTCGTTTGCCTACCCTGACCACGGTTCGGATACCAGACGGGGTGGATGGCAAGGCAGTTACCCGCAAACTGCTGGATGATTACAACATGGAAATTGGTGGCGGCTTGGGTGAATTAGCTGGTAAAGTCTGGCGCATTGGTTTAATGGGTTATAACTCTCAGCGAGAGAATGTGGAGCAAGTTTTGAGTGCTTTAAAGGAGGTTTTAGGGGATTCTAAATAAAACTTAATGGCAAGGCATTGGTAAGCGATGCAGCGCGGTCTTGGGGGTTCCCCCCATGAGCGACTGCATCAAGAAGGGATGTAACAGATGGGGTGCATCCTAGCTTGTTCAGAAATCTGGTGATTAGCTTATAGCTGACTGCTGATAGCTGAATCATTACCCTTGCCAAGCGGAAAAATACCACAAAGGGTGAAATGTTAAAAATTTCATAAGAACCAGAGCGATAGGATAAAACGTTGCTCGGATTATGGAATTTCATGATTCATCAATTGAAAAATAGGTAAATAGTCAAAAAAACTATACTTTTTGACTATTTACTCGTCAAATCCTCCTGACAAAGGATTAAGGATTTAATTCAGGATTTTTTTTCAGCATTTATTTACCATTATTTTATTAAAAATGCTACAATAATAGTTTAAAATTTTAATAGTGGCGAGTTCAAGCAACTCAAAATGATCTATGCTATACAGGTTCAGTAATAGTTAAAGGAGAATTGATAATTGTCTCGTCGCTATTTATTTACCTCTGAATCAGTTACCGAAGGTCATCCTGACAAAGTCTGTGATCAGATTTCTGACACTATCCTAGATGCTATGCTCGCTCAAGATCACCAAAGCCGTGTTGCGGCTGAAGTGGTCGTTAACACCGGTTTGGTATTGATTACTGGTGAAATTACCTCCCAAGCCCAGGTCAATTTGATTGATTTGGCGCGGAAGAAAATTGCTGAAATCGGTTACACTGATGCTGACAATGGTTTCTCTGCCAACAGTTGCTCTGTTTTAGTTGCTCTTGATGAACAATCCCCTGACATTTCCCAAGGGGTGACTGCTGCCCAGGAAAGTCGCGAGGAAATGAGTGACGATGAACTAGATGCCATCGGTGCAGGGGACCAAGGTCTGATGTTTGGCTTTGCCTGCAACGAAACCCCAGAACTGATGCCTATGCCAATCAGTTTGGCTCATCGGGTTTCTCGCCGTCTGGCAGCTGTACGTAAAACTGGTGATTTACCTTACCTGCGTCCTGATGGCAAAACCCAGGTCAGTGTGGCTTATGAAGATGGCAAACCGGTTGGGATTGACACGATTCTGGTTTCCACCCAACACGATGCCACTATTGGTGATATTACCGATGAGGTAGCTGTCCAGGCAAAAATTAAAGATGACTTGTGGTCAGCAGTGGTGGAACCCTGTTTCCAAGATATTGAGATTAAGCCGGATAACAACACACGCTTCCTGGTGAACCCCACAGGAAAATTTGTGATTGGTGGTCCCCAAGGTGATGCAGGTTTAACTGGTCGCAAAATTATTGTAGACACCTATGGCGGTTACTCTCGCCATGGTGGTGGTGCTTTCTCTGGCAAAGACCCCACTAAGGTAGACCGTTCCGCTGCCTATGCCTGTCGCTATGCAGCTAAGAACATTGTGGCAGCAGGTTTAGCAGACAAATGCGAAGTCCAGCTCAGTTACGCGATTGGGGTGGCTAGACCCGTGAGTATCCTTGTAGAAACCTTTGGCACTGGTAAAGTGGACGAGGAGATTTTGCTGGAATTGGTCAACAACTATTTTGAACTGCGTCCTGCTGGAATCATCCAAACTTTCAATCTGCGCCGATTACCCGCAGAACGGGGTGGTCGTTTCTATCAAGACACGGCAGCTTATGGTCATTTCGGGCGTACCGATTTGATTCTGCCTTGGGAAGAAACTGATAAAGCAGAAATCCTTAAGGAAGCTGCTGGTAAATCTGGTGCTGTATCGATGGCATAAACTAGTACTCGGTCAATGTACTTTTGAGAGTTAAATCAAGGTGTTAAGTGTTAGGCATGAGGCTTTAGGGATTAGTGAAAGCCTCATGGCTAGTGCTATTAAGCTATCAGCAATCAGCTATCAGCAATCAGCTATCAGCTATCAGCTATCAGCTATCAGCAATCAGCTATCAGCTATCAGCAATCAGCTATCAGCAATCAGCTATCAGCAATCAGCTATCAGCTATCAGCTATCAGCTTTTGTGAATAAAACAGGTAACCATTTGTTTAATCTGAGTTACGTCAGCCTAATGCATTAGGCTGACCCCTGACCGCTGACCGCTGACCCCTGACCACTGACGGCTGAATGCTTACCTAATAACGTCTCTAGGGTTTTTGCTGATTATCTCCCTTCTTAGTTTCAGCAGCTTTACTGGGTTGAGGCTCTTTTTTCAGCTGAACAAAAAGTTGAAAGCGGGTACGATTGGGGTCGATTTTGGCAACCGTTAAGCCGATGGTATTAATTGCCTTTGCTAAGGTTTCTTGCTGGCTTGGTAGTTGAGCGAGATTGAGATTACTGCTATTGAGGGTGCGCTCAACATCAAGGAAAAATTGACCAGTGTTGGGATTAGGTTTGGTTGGTACGGTGTTTTGAAACAGAGGTGCTTGAATTAGTGTCTTTTGGGGTTGAGGGACTAGTTCACTAGCAATGGGGGCTCCTAGGGTGAAGAAGACTACATTCCCTTCTAACCAACCGTGGGTAGCATTCACCCCTCCTAGAGTGGCTGTCCAGCTAACCATTGGTTGACCGTTTACCTGAGTTTCTACTACCGGTAACTGATAACTATTGGTGATTAAGTCATCCAATTGCTGTAGGGTTGCTTGAGCACTAGAGCGATCGCTTACTTTTACCATTAATGCTATCCCAGCTCCTAAGGGAGCAGAGTAAGGGTTATCCTGAAGCGCCAGTTGTTCGGGAGACATTGGTATTAAGGCTAGAGCAAACTCCCCTTCCATCCAAGATAGTAAATCCTTTTCCCAATCCAAGCCTAAGGTGGTTTTCAATCCAGCTTGGAAATTGTCTGGGGAAATGGGCATTAAAGTATTTAATGCTCCTTGTTCGGTATAGTATTGCCAAAATTGTCTGATGTTACCCCCAGATATAATGGCTAGGGTACTCGCTGGCATCCGTCTAGGCAAAAAAGAACCGCTAGTGTCGTTACTGGCCTTCACAGTGCTTCTGGGTTTGACCGAGGAAATCCCTTCAAAACTTATCCCCTCTGGTGCTAGGGTTACTGTTGTGACTATGTCTTGCTTTAAGGGTTTAGCTGCTGTTTTTTGAGCCTGCTCCTGGGAATCAGCGGTTAGTGCGCCTAAAAAAGTTGGCAGATTAATATACAACTGAGCAAAGGACTGATCAGCTTTAATCTCAGCGATCGCATCTTGGTACCCAGACTTACTAGCTAAGGAAATAGCTCCTTTGTAGGTGTCAATCACCTGATCAATAATTTTGGGGTTTTCACTGACTACTAGAAAACGCCCTAGCACTGCTACTGAGGACTTTTGGGAGTTACTCTTGTTCGTTTCGTAAACCTGAATACCTCTGTAGGTTCTCTCAACCCACTGTTTCCCTGATTGAGACTTGGCTTTTTTGAACAGCTCCATTGCTTGGGTTAGTTTGTCAATGGGTAGTACAATCAAACTGGGAAACACTGATTGATCGTTTGATAAAACTGCTGGTGATAAGTCTCTAGGGCTAAAGTATGCTAAGGTAACGTCTTCACCCAACCAAGGTTTGATATCTTGCTGATAGTTGTAGCCGTTAGCAGTTAGTAAATTTTCCTGCAACTGAGCAAGCTGTTTTTCCAAAACTTGTCGAGATTCAGTTGTGCCATAGTTTAGCAACTGTTGCCATTGTTTGGAGTCTGTAGAAATTGATGCAGTAAAAAAGGCATTTTGGGGAACTAACTGGGTACTTACCTGAATATTTGGTTTGAAAATCTGCCGCCGAACTAGCAACCAGTAAGCGGTTACTCCACCGCCTACTACCAAGACGGCTGCTGCAAAAATTAGCAGTAGAAAAGATTTCTTTTTTTTGGTCATGGATTTGATTGCTAGGGACATAAAGATAAAAGGTTATATCTCTGTGTGACCGTTGAATGTGATTACAATTGGTTGTTCGTAAATTACCAATTACTAATTACCAATTACTAATTACTAATTATCAATTACAAATTACCAATTAACAGGTATGGTATCAACCAGATTAGAAGTGATTAACTGGACTTGATCTTAGCTGTAAATCGTATCTCGTTGCTGATAGGGACGGCCAATGGATTGAATGGCTGCTTGTAATGTTTCTACTTCCATACAGGTACCCCCCATAGCTCCGGCCATGGTGGTGATATGCTCCTCCATTAATGTGCCACCAATATCATTACAACCCCATTTAAGGGCATCTGTCGCCCCAGCAAGACCGAGTTTTACCCAACTGGGTTGGTGATTTTTAATCCAGTTCCCTAGGAAAATCCGAGCTACAGCTGTGAGTAACAGAGCATCTTTCAATACCGGTTGATCCCGTCCAACCCGATGGCGTAATGGTTTGGGGGCTTCCTGTCCGACAAAGGGCAGTAAGATAAATTCAGTGATTAAGCCAGGGTATCCCTGGTTACAGGCTTTTTGTTGAAGCGATCGCAATTTTTCCAAGTGTGCCACTTGTTGTTGGGGTGTCTCAATATGACCCGAGAGCATAGTACTGGTTGTGGGCATTCCCAATTGATGAGCTGTTGACACAATCTCTAGCCAAGTGGCGGTATTGGTCTTTTCTGGACAGAGAATACGTCGGACATCATCATCTAAAATCTCTGCTGCTGTTCCTGGCATTGAACCAAGACCAGCCTCTTGTAGTTGAGCAATTACCTCGGCATAGCTAAGTCCATCTTGCTCAGCAATAAATTGCACTTCCTGGGGAGAGAAAGCATGGAGATGCAGCTGAGGAAAGTCTTGCTTAATGGTTTTTACCAACCCTAGGTAATAGGGCAAGGTTGACCCATTCATCTTTGCCTTGGGGTTGAGTCCGCCCTGCATGCAAATTTCTGTAGCATCCCGCCGCACCGCATCCGCTGCCTTTTCATGAATTTGCTGCCAATCGAGCCAATAAGCACCCTCTTCAGAGGCATCCCGCCGAAAAGCACAGAAACTACAGTGCTGGGTACAGATATTGGTAAAGTTGATATTACGGTTGATAACATAGGTAACCGTATCCCCAACTTGTTTATAGCGCAACCGATCCGCAGTTTCTTGAATTGACGCTACGGCCTGAGGTTCAGTTTGCTTCAAAAGCACAACCCCTTGATCGGGTGATATATCAACACCCCCTAAGGCACGGTTGAGAATAGTATCAATACTAGTGGTAATCACAGGCATATTCAGTAAACCTACATTCAGTAAATCTACAATGATCGCAGTGATCGCAGTTGAACACCTCCATGGTGTAGCCGGAAGGTGAAAATAACTTAGGGGCTAAAACCCCCTGTTTCCATATATTTTGTCTGTCATCTATTTCCATTCCATTGGCAAGTGTGCTCCTTTGCTGATTGAGGTTACTATTGTTGAAAATTTTCCTGAGAAGTCTCTGGTTCCACCCCCTGTTGCTATTGTTTTGGATTGCTATTGGCAGTGTTTTACGCTTCACTAACCTAACCCTGAAGTCTCCCTGGACTGATGAATTTGCCACAATCGTGTTCAGCTTGGGCAATAGTTATCAAACCTTACCCCTAGACCAAGCCATTTCCCTCTCTACCCTGTTACAACCACTGGCATTTAATCCAGAATCGGGAGCATCAGCAGTTATTCATCATTTATTCACTGAGGATCACCACCCTCCTCTATACTTTGTCCTCGCGAACTGGTGGATGAGGCTATTCTCCTTCGGTGTACAGGCGTTTGATGGAACATCCTTACAGGATAGCGACTTAGTAATTTGGGGAATGCGATCGCTTCCCGCCCTGTTCGGTATAGTATCAATTCCCGTAATCTATGGACTGAGCTGGGTAGGGTTTCGTTCCCGGTTAGTCGCTCAACTAGCAGCAGCAATTATGGCTGTGTCTCCCTACGGTGTCTTTCTAGCCCAGGAAGCCCGTCATTACACCTTAGCTATTTTGTGGGTAATGGCATCCCTGTGCTGCTTAGTTATTGCTGTACAACATCTTCAACGCCATACTGTTCTACCGATTTGGATATCCCTGTCTTGGGTAGTGGTTAATTGTTTAGGTATAGCAACCCACTATTTTTTTATCCTGACCCTCTGTGCTGAGGCCATGGTTTTATTAGGACTTTGGGGATTAGCCAAAATTTCTCCTTCTCGACCCTCTCCCATCCGGCGCATTGGTGCAGTTGCGGCAGGTAGTGCTATGGGAGGATTAGTTTGGTTACCAGTGTGGCTATCGAGTTACGATGCTCAGATGACTGAATGGATTATCAGTAGCAGTGAAGGGAGTTGGGCTTGGTGCAAGCCAATTTTTCAAGCTATCGCTGCTTGGATCACCATGTTATCGCTATTGCCCGTAGAGTCATCTTCCCTGATAGTGGTCATTGCTTCGGGTTTGGTGATGTTGCTGTTTCTAATCTGGTTGCTTCCGATTCTCTATCGCTATCTAAAAATACAACTAAATCACCCTCAGACTGCTTTGGTCACAACGGTTTTAGGGAGTTTCTTGATTAGTGCGATCGCATTATTTTTTGGTATTACTTACTGCCTTGGTACCGACCTCACCCGTGGTGCTCGGTATAGTTTCGTTTACTTCCCTGCTGTGATTGTATTAGTAGCAACCGCCCTAGCCGTGAGTAAGCGTCACCCTTCAACAGCCAATCCCACTGACAATAGTAGCCATGGGAAACCGAAAACTATAGCGCTAGTTTTGTTAATGGGGTTTTTGAGTAGTATTACCGTAGTCAGCAATCTAGGCTATCAAAAATACTATCGTCCAGATTTATTGGTACCGATAATCGAACAAAAGTCATCAGTACCGATACTAATTGCTACTACTCACAACACCTTGGTACAGACTGGTGAAATGATGGGACTGGCTTGGGAATTCCAACAGAAGGCTGAGCAAAAACTATCTTCAGTAAATCCCCAATTTATATTGGCACATCAAGACCAAATTCAGTGCCAGCAGACCAATTGTCCGGCTGCTATCACTCTTAAAAAGACTGTTGCTAATTTGTCAAGTACCCTAGATGTATGGTTGGTGAATTTTAACGCAACAGTTGAAGAGTTACCTAATTGTTCTGCTGAGAATTCTGTTAATAATTTAATATCCGTGGATGGTTACCAAGCTCAGGTTTATCACTGTCTTGATTCTAAGCATTCAGCTGTCAGCTATCAGGCGTCAGCCGTTAGCCGTCAGCCGTCAGCCGTCAGCCGTGAGCTAAAAGCTCACGCTACGCGAACAGCTTATTTTATTCAATAGCTGATAGCTGATATCTGATAGCTGATAGCTAATAGCTGATAGCTTAAGCAAAATATGCGATAGTATCTTTTGTATCAAACTTTAATTAAACCAACCCCCATGAGCATCGCCCCCCTAAGCTGGCAAGAACTAGAAGCTCTGACGGATTTTCAAATAGATACCGTTAATGGCGCTACTAACGCTCAATCCTGTTTGCGCCTATTTGGTTTTACTGAATCTGATATTCGGGTTACCCTATACCGCGATAACCACGCTTGGTGCCCTTACTGCCAGAAAACTTGGCTATGGTTGGAAGAAAAACAGATTCCTTATCGTATCAAAAAAGTTACCATGTTTTGTTATGGTAAGAAAGAAAGTTGGTACAAGCAGAAAGTGCCATCGGGGATGCTACCAGCTCTAGAGCTAGATGGTAACTTGATTACCGAAAGTGATGACATTTTAATCGGATTAGAACGGGTTTTTAAACCCTTAGAACAAAGCATGAAAGACCCCGCTGTCATCAACCTACGGCAGTTGGAGAGACTTCTGTTTAGAGCTTGGTGTACTTGGTTGTGCTATCCTACACGTTCATCTAAAGAAGAACAAAATCACCAAGACCAATTTGTTAAAGTGGTGGAGATGGTGGAAAATGCCCTAAGCTCCACTCCGGGTCCTTACTGTTTGGATCAGTTCGGTACTGTTGATGTGATTTTCATGCCTTATGTCGAACGCATGAATGCCAGTCTTTATTACTACAAAGGCTATTCTTTGAGGGAAGAAAATCCTCGATTGGCAGCTTGGTTTGAGGCCATGGAAACCCGACCTACCTATCGTGGCACCCAGAGCGACTTCCACACCCATGTCCATGATTTGCCTCCCCAGATGGGGGGCTGCTGGCCAAACGATAAACCCCAGACGTTAATCAATCAGGCACGGGTGGACAATGGTCCTTGGGAAGGGCTACCGGATGTAACTTACCCAGAACCGGAAACTTCCCGTACTGAAGCTCTCCAACGAGTGCTTAAACACCGCACCAATATCATTCGAGTTAACCCCGCCGACGAGACCTTGTTTGATCCAGCCCTGCGTTGTGCCTTGACACACATGATTACCGGGGAAACCTGTATGCCACCCTTGGGTTCAGATCCTGCTCTGCGATATTTGCGCGATAGAATTAGTGTTCCTCGGGATATGTCTATCTATGCTGCTAAGAGGCTCAGAGAGTCTCTGGAAAAAACTGCCTCTTTAGTAGGAAATGGTCAAGGTTCTGCTATTCCCATCCGTCACCGACGTGACCAAGATCCAGCGAACTTTGCCAAGGCGATCTAGAGTTGCGATCGCACTAATTGGGTGTATCTTATATTTGTAAAAAAGTGATTAATCGTAGGGTGGGCAGTGCCTACCAACCCTATGGGCAGCTTCGTGAATCTGCCTGATCCACTGCCCACCCTACATCTTACCAACTACATCTCAGTAAGGTGGGCAGTGCCTAGCCACCTGATGGGCAACTTGGTGAATCTGCCTAATCCACTGCCCACCTTACATCTACATCAACTAGAGTTGCGATCGCACTAAGTTTATCCAGCATATTAATCCTAGGGTGGGCAGTGCCTAGCCACCTGATGGCCAGCTTAGTGAATCTGCCTAATCCACTGCCCACCCTACATCTACATCAACTAGAGTTGCGATCGCACTAAGTTTATCCAGCATATTAATCCTAGGGTGGGCAGTGCCTAGCCACCTGATGACCAGCTTGGTTAATCTGCCTGATCCACTGCCCACCCTACATCAAGCTCAATACAAATACAGGGTTGTATAGCAATGAAAAATAAATCTATGAATGGGGATCAGTCCCAACGGGCGAGCAAAAAGAAGCATCTACTAGCAGCAGATAGTAAAAAGAAAGATAAGAAAAAATTAAATAAGAAAAAATTAAATAAGAAAAAACTTAAGAAACAAAAGAAGGCCAATCTCCCAAATTCAGAACGAAAAGTGTTCTACCACATTTCTGAGGCAGAAGGCAGCTCTAAACTTCCCAGGAAAATTTATGAAAAGGAGCTTGCCCGTCTACAATTGGAACTGGTGAAAATGCAATACTGGACTAAGCATACTGGTACCCGCATTGTGATTGTGTTTGAAGGACGTGATGCAGCTGGTAAGGGGGGCACTATTAAACGGATTACCGAAC
>NZ_JAAHGN010001030.1:0-2676 GCF_010672485.1 Moorena sp. SIO2C4
TTGCCCTAGCTCTACCATGACCCTGAGAATTGGGATTGAGCGCCGCTTAAAGGAATTTATCCCTGAAATCCTTGAAGTGGAGCAAGTAATCTAAGCTGAATACTCAGTTAATGAGTGGGGAGTGCTGAGTGTTCAGCCGATTATAGCTGTTCTCATCTTGGATCGGAGAAAGTAGGGGCACGATCAGATCGTGTTCCTACAAAACAACTGTCTTCTAAACCATTGCTAATGGCTATAGCACTTACATTTTAGTTGTTAACATAATCCCTGAGGGAAAAGCTTCCAGGCAAAAGGCAAGAGGCCAAATAAATATAATAAAGTATATAGGGATTTTGGGTAATTTCAAAAAACTGTAACTATTTTTTACAATGAATTGTCAAATCTGATCAGATGTCTTAATAATGACTAACTAATAAAATAATTAAATAATTAAATTAATAAACCAATAAATTATCCCAGAGAAGAGAGTGAAAGCCTTTTACCAGTACTAAGCCATTCTGTGAAGGTTGGAGCCGATAATGGAGGACTGAAGCAATAACCCTGAATTTCATCACACTTATGACCACACAGGAACGCCAGTTGGCTAGCTGTCTCCACCCCTTCCGCTACCACCTTCAAGTTGAGACTGTGAGCCATTTGCAAAATCGCAGTCGTAATGGCTTCGTTTTTTACATCCTCTGTAAGTTGGCAAACGAAAGAACGGTCAATTTTTAACACATCAAAGGGAAATAGTCTCAGATAGCTCAGAGAACAGTAACCGGTTCCAAAATCATCAATCGAGATCTGAATACCAAAGGACTTTAACTCTTTTAAGGTAGCGATCGCATGGTTGGGATTGTCCATGAGGGTACTTTCGGTTAATTCCAATTGCAAATATCTCGGGTCAAGTTCGGTTTCTTCAAGAATTGCTAGGATTGAGTTACTGAGATTGGGTTGATTAAACTGATGTCCCGATAAATTTACAGCGATTTGTACTGGGGACAACCCTTGAGTTTGCCAGAGTTTGGCTTGGGTACAGGCTTTTCGCAGTACCCACTCTCCTAGAGGCACAATCAAACCAGTTTTCTCAGCTAGGGGAATGAATTTAGCTGGAGAGATTGCTCCCAATGCTCGATGATGCCAACGGATTAAGGCTTCTGCTCCCTCGATTTCTCCAGTTCTCAGATTTACTTTGGGCTGATAGTAAACTTGAAGTTCATCCTTTGGCAATGCTTGGCGCAATTGTAATTCTAGCCATAGGGCTTGTTGGGATTTGTCACCAATCGAAGCAATATAAAATTCGTAAGCCTTCTGTCCTTTTTGTCCAGCATTTTCTCTGGCTCCGTTGGCATGGGTGATCAGGGTATTTAGATCAAGAGCATCCCTACCAAAGCAGGCGATGCCGATTCTAGGGGTCAGGACAATCTCATATTCTCCTATAGTAAAGGGTAAGGATAAAGCATCGATCAGTGTTTCCGCCATTTGCCCTATCTCTGTCTGGTTAATTGTAGTAGCTAGCAAGATCACAAATTGATCTATCCCTAACTGAGCCACTGTATCCAAAGGTCCAACCCTACCAAGAAGTCGTTTGGCCACGGCCTGAAGTAACAAATCACCACTAACAGGGCCTAGGGTATTGTTGATCTGGTTGAGTTGGTCAAAGCTTAAAGACAGCACTGGCAGACGACGATAACGTCCCTGTCGTTGGAGCAGTAGTTGATTAAATCGCTCTTCTAGCAAGAGTCGGTTCGGCAAGTTAGTAACCTGGTCATAACGGAGTAGGTAGTTCAGTTGAGCTTGGACTTTTTTCAGTTCAAGATGATGGCGCTTGGTTTGATAAAGTCGTTTTTGTAGTCGAGTAGCGATCGCATCTAGCAATTCTTCGCGCTTAACAGGCTTGATCAGATAATCATCAGCCCCTAACCTCATCACCATACGCCAATCCGACCAGTCAGCTTTGGAGCTGAGGAAAATAAAGGGAATCGCAGCAGTGACGGGATCTTCCTGTAGAGTCTTTAAAACACCATAACCATCTAGCTGAGGTATGATTATATCACAAATAATTAAATCTGGCTGCTGGTTTTGAGCAAGCTTGACCCCACTGTTACCGTTGTCACTACTAATCGTCTCGAACCCTTCTGCTCTGAGCAGCGTGAGTAGCTTCTTCCGAATTATTGGCTCGTCTTCAATTACTAGAATCTTATTCATAGTTCTTTGGACTTAAATCAAGTGTAGTGGACATAGAAGGTGATCTTGAACAAGGTTTTGCGAAGGAACAGGGTAAAGATCTAACCAGGGATTTCAATACTGCAAGGGATCCCCCACAGTCGGATCACAGTAGCGAAACCCGATTTCCTTGGTGTAGCTGAATTTCGGTACGGGTGTCGGCTACTAACTCAGTAGTATTGGGAGGTATGTGACCTAGACTTGGTATCAGTATAGCGGTTTTTAATCTAGTAAGGTACAAGTTTTTGGGTTTTAGGGAGCAGGGACTTCGGAAGAGGGAGGGTGCATCTCATATTTGTAAAAAAGATCTCAAGTGTGGGGCCCGGGCGCGGGGCGGGGGCGCGGGGAGTGTGGGAATTTTCTCCCGAATTTTTGCCTAATTGCAAAACTGAGATGCACCCAAGAGGGAAGAGGAACCCACCCCTAACCCCTCCCAGGAGGGGAAGAGGGAAGAGGAACCCACCCCTAACA
>NZ_JAAHGN010001031.1:0-2675 GCF_010672485.1 Moorena sp. SIO2C4
TCTCTGGGCAAGTTTCTTGCAACCAGGACAGCGTAGCCCTCTATTTAAGAGTTCGGCACGGATTCTGGATTTATACGACCATCACCGGATCTATTTCTGTTATGTCCATGTGGGTACAGAAATTGCTCGGATCGAGATGCCAGAATGGGTAGCCCAGAATTCGGCATTGCTCAATCAAGCCTTGAGTTTAATGCTCGGCCAGGTCTATAAAGGCTATGGTTATCCCATTGCTGTGTCTGAAGCTCATAATCAGGCCGTGATTAAGGCCGGTGACCGGAATCGCTTCTTTGCTTTGCTTGAACAACAAATGATTCGGGCAGGTGTCAAAAATGTGGGAATATCCTATAAGGAGGCTCGTAAACGGGGTAGTATTAGTTGAATGAAGAATGAAGAATGGAGAATGTAGAATGAAGAATGGAGAATTTAGAATGAAGAATGGAGAATTTAGAATGAAGAATGGAGAATTTAGAATGAAGAATAGTGAATGCAGAATTTAGAATTTATAATGCAGAATAGTGAATGATGAATGGATAATTTAGAATTTATATATAATGGATAATTTAGAATTCATATATAATGGAGCATGAAGAATGGTGAAGGCAGAATGGTTAAGGCAGAAAGCAGAATGGTTAATTCTACATTCTTAATTCTACATTCTTAATTCTACATTCTCAATTCTACATTCTTAATTCTACATTCTTAATTCTACCTTCTTAATTCTACATTCTCAATTCTAAAAAATTTTTACCTTATCCAATTAAAAACCGGTATCATGTCATGGCAAATGTATTAAGAATTCTGTTTAAACAAGATAGCTATCTCAAGCAAGAGCCGATTCAATCATCCCAATTGCCTGATAATAAACGTCAGATGATACCAGCAGGTACTATCTTAGTACTTCGCTATTATGGTCAGGAATCTGGCAATCACCTTAAACTTGGTTTAAAAGATATTGCGTTTAAAGGTTTCAGTGGTGATTGGTATGCCTTTGAAGACCATGTAGCCATTATGATGGAGAGTATTCAACCGGTAGAAACCGTTAGTAATGTAGTCTCTAAACAACAGGATCAGACTGCTTTAAATATTCCTATTTATCAGAATACCTTAGTCAATCAACCGGTTTTACTTAACCTTTTATTTAATCAAGATACCGTAATTAAGCGAGCTCCTATTCAATCTAATATGTTGAATGAAGCATCAAAGCAGGAAATTCCAGCAGGCACTGATTTGGTGATTGTTGCCGATCAACCTAGTGCTGATAATACCATTAAGTTTACCCTGGAGGAGAATCATGTAAAATTTACCCTCAAAGATCTAGAATTCAAGGGCTTTAGTGAAGATTGGTATGCCTTTGCTGGACATGTTGGTATTCAAGGAATGGGGTGATATAAGCAGTCAGCGGAAGGCCTTGGCCGTTGGCCACGCTACGCGAATGGCCACGCTACGCGAACAGCGGTTAGCGGAAGGCCTTGGCCGTTGGCCACGCTACGCGAATGGCCACGCTACGCGAACAGCTTTGTGGCACAGGCTTCTAGCCTGTGACTGTGACTAGCCTGTGACTGTGACTAGCCTGTGACTATTAAACCAATGCTTACCGGTTTTATTCAAAAGTTGACGGCTGATTGCTGATAGCTTTCCGTGGCACAGGCTTCTAGCCTGTGACTCTTAAAGCAATGCTTACCGGTTTTATTCACAAGCTGACAGCTAAAGGCTGACCGCTGACGGGATAATTACTCTTAAAAATCTGAATCATCACTCAGCGTCTCAATTAACAAATCCATCTGTTGCTGTCGCTGATCCAGAAAATCTTCACATTGATGGAGATATTGAACGGCAACGGAGAACTGATCAAACACGTCTGCTAATTCTAGTTCTCCCGTTTCTATTTTCCTAATGATAGTTTCCACTTTAGCCACCGTCGCTTCATAGTTCCAGGTTTCTCCAGAAGGGATTTCAGTTAGATTTGAATCAGTTAGGTTTGAATCAGATTGAGTTTCCATAGATAGCAATTGTTAATGGGGTGAGATATAGAATTTTTTGATTACCGATTACCGATTACCGATTACTATAGCTATAGGTATAGTTAAGTAATGACCTAAATGTGAAAACCGATACCATATTCTATCGCCTGTTTCAATCGTTCCCCAGCATCTTTTTTGAATTAATTAACCATTCCCCTACAGAAGCACAAGCTTATCAATTCGCTTCTGTAGAAGTCAAACAACTAGCATGCAAGAATTGATGGGGTATTCCTGCCCACAATCACCACAGCCCAACAACCAATTTATTTTGTAGAAGTCCAATTTCAGAGGGACTCTCAATTTTACTCCCGCTTCTTTAGTGAAATTTTTCTGTACTTAGACAAAACCGAACTCAGCAATGATTGGCGTGGTGTGGTGATTTACCCTAGCCGCAATGTGGATAAAGGAGCTACTGTTAGGTATCGAGAATTACTGGATTCTCCAAGGGTATCTCGGATTTATCTCGATGAATTAGTCGAGACCTCTGCACCATCGGTGGGTATCGCCACAGTACAGCTAATTGTCACCGAGGAAGATTCTGCGATTGCATTTGCTCAAGACTTGATTCAACGAACCACTGAGGAGGTAGAGAATGAACGACAAAAGCGAGAACTTCTACAATTAATAGAGACCATACTGGTGTATTAAGTTACC
>NZ_JAAHGN010001032.1:0-2670 GCF_010672485.1 Moorena sp. SIO2C4
TTTGCTCGGTCCTGACCTTCTGGTATGCTGAAAGCAGGTCCTCACCAGAGCCAGGCTGATAGAAATAATTGAAGTCGCCAATCGTAGCATAATCCCCCGCCGTATTTGCCTGAACTTGATTACCATTCTCATCAATGAAAAACAGGAAGGGTTCTGCTTGCCATTTGGCTAGTTTTTCACCTTTAGGTAGGGTCGGAAAACCCAAATTTTCTTGCTTACGGGTCCACACATCCCATAGTCGATCTATATTGCAATGATGCATGAAGAAAATCGGATCGACAGGGGACAGAAATTCCTCCATGAAACCACCGATGTTGTTGTGGACGAGGTTATGGGGTTGACCCTCAAGAACGGCGAAACTAGTCTCTTGGCTATTATGGCACTCGGCGACAGCACTACCGAACTCTATGAAATTGCTGGGAGCAAGAGCTTCTTTAATAGTATCTTTTGAGACTGCTATACTGGTGTGATAGTCGAAATCAGAGCACAGCTCGGTTAGCGCACGAGCATAGTCGTCAGGGTAGAACATCGGAGCCTTTGGGTTTTCTATAGCTTGCCAAACATCATCAATTGAGCAGTATCTACGCAATTTCTGTTGACATAATTGATCTGTAGATAGGGAGTTCCAAAAATCACTCATGGGATCTTGGAACTGTTGCTTAAAAGTTTCGTAGCTGGAAATAAAGGCTTCATGGGAGGGATTAAGTACCCCCTCAAAAAAGACCTCTGGAATAGAGGGTTGCTCAGTCCAATCCCAATAGGGCAAAGCAAAATTGGGGTCGCCACTGAGTTTGCGGCAGGTTTTCTCAAACCAACCAAGATAGCCTCGGTGCCAGGGCAGGAACCACCAGTTGCCGTGGGGGCAATCGAGGATATGAATAAAGGCGTTGCGGTACCAGTTTCGAGGATCGGAGGGCGGCAGCTCCAACATTGCTTTGATTGCTTTTTTATAACTCTTCAGGGGTGCTGATGGATCTGATAAGTTGCGGCGGATATAGGTGGTTGTTTGGGCAGAGGCCTGTCCTATGGGCAATGTTGATGCCAAGAGGATACTGCCTGTACCAACAAGAAAACTTCTGCGGGAAAGTCCTGTTAAATCTTTGTTATCTGTCATGACTCTAATGAGATAGTTACAAGTGAATGACAAGTTGTCATTTGACATCTTGTAATAATACTACTATATATAGCAATTTCATATGAGTCATAAAATATAGTGGCCTTAGCCAACGCTATAACCCAAGCCCTGCAATAATTTCAGATTTTGCCGATTTTACAACTGATTTATAATTGCTATGTGTAGGTATCGGGCGAGCAGCTTGTACGCACCATGGAAACTAGGAATTCTTAATCAGGGGGGGACACAACCGTTGCTCATTTAACTCCTTATCCCCCCATCTCCCCACACCTGGGATCACCTCCCACACTTCCCTCTCTTACCCCGACTCCCTAATCCCTCTGTTAACCTAGAAGACAGAGCTGATGGGAGGTTAAGGGATGCCGTCAATCTTTCCCGGTATGGATCCGTATTTAGAGCATCCGGATTTATGGCCAGAAGTACATCATTGGTTGATTAGTTTAATTGCTGAGTCTTTAATTCCTCAGGTACGTCCGAAGTATAAAGTAGCTATTGAAAAGCGAATTTATCAGGTTAATAAAAGTAACCAAGATGACGTCTTATTAGTGGGAATTCCTGATGTTACTGTTAAACGTCAACCGAATACTGAAGATTCTTCCAGCTCTAAGGTTGCTGTTGCGTCACCAACCACAAAACCAGTAACAGTAATGGTTCCTATGCCTGAACAAATCAAGCAAGGGTATTTGGAAGTAAGAGATATGACTACCGGTGCTGTGGTAACCGCTATCGAAGTTTTATCTCCAGTAAATAAGCGCTCTGGTGAAGGGAGAGAAACTTACCTAAAAAAACGCCAACGGGTGTTAGGAAGCTTGACCAATTTAGTGGAAATCGATTTGCTCAGAGGCTGGAAACCAATGCCACTCTTAGATAATACTATCGATAGCGATTATCGTGTTTTGGTTAGTCGAGAGGAGCATCGTCCACGAGGCGAATTGTATACTTATAATCTCCCAGAGCAGCTACCAGCTTTTTCCCTACCATTACGTCCAGAAGATTCTGAAGCGATAGTAGATTTACAAGCTATAATTAATAGCGTTTATGAGCGAGGGGGTTATGATTATCAACTCGATTATGACCAAGAGCCAGTACCAGCTTTATCAGAAACAAATCGGATATGGGCTAAGGAATTGTTGAAAACTGCTATATAGCAATTTTCATAGTTATCAGGTACAGATAATTTTTTCTAAATTCCTAATTCTAAATTCGCGCATTCTACTTGGTGGTGCGTTACGGGGCGGGCTATTCTAATACTGGCGACGAAGTGGAAAATTAGGGCAAGCCCGCCCCTAACACACCCTACACATCTGTTGCTAAATTCCCAATTCGCGCATTCTACTTGGTGGTGCGTTACGGGGCGGGCTATTCTAATACTGGCGACGAAGTGGAAAATTAGGGCAAGCCCGCCCCTAACACACCCTACACATCTGTTGCCCCGACTCCCGATTCCCGATTCCCGATTCCCGACTCCCTACTCCAGACTCCCGACTCCCGATTCCCGATTCCCCAATTCTAAATTCTAAATTCTAAATTCTAAA
>NZ_JAAHGN010001033.1:0-2669 GCF_010672485.1 Moorena sp. SIO2C4
TTCGAAAAAATCCTCAAACCCTATAAGATATTACCCAACTTTCCCCTCAAGCAAGGCTATTTTGCAGGCACCGGCATATTCTCTAGGCAGGAACTCGGTAAAGTATTTGCAGTGCTGCAATCTCAAGCCAAAAGTTTAGAGGATCCCATGGCACTCTCTACCTATGAGATGTTCCAGCAACGGATGACCCACTCAAAATTAGACCCCCCTTCCACCTATCCAGTGCGAGCAATTCGCAATCGCTGTATCGTAGATGCCGACTCCCTCCAGGATTCAGCCTTGCTCAATCATCTAGACAAACTAGAAAATGCGATCGCCCAAGGGGAATTATTAGAATTAAATCGAATTAAAGGCGGTGGCCGATTTGCTGGAGATCACGACGGATTTTTTCAAGCTTGGCCCCTGCAAATAGTATTTTACAATCACGCCTGGTATTTAGCATTTCAGCACCACGGCGGTAACCAGGATAAACTATTCCGGTTTGGACGATTAGACCGACTCTTTCTCGGTCGTGCCCTTGGCCAAACCCGCGATATGAAACAACAATGGCAATCCTTGCAGAAGCTGGAAAAACTCCACGAAGCAAGTGCCGGATTATTTCTTGGTAATAGTGCTAGCCAACAGCAACAGTTACTCAGTAGCAATAAATCAGAACAGTCAGCAGTTCAGGTCACCGTTGAACTGTGGTTTAATGACGATATGTTCCGATTTGTAAGTGAAGGAACCAAGCGCTTCAAACACATAAAAATGTCTCCCCCCTTAACAGCAAATCCCAGCTTGCCTAAATCCTTGTTTTCACTTCCTAAAACCAAAGACCCCAATTTTACCAATCGCTTTCAAGTAATATTACCCAAGTGGGCATTAGAGGATGTCGATTTTTTTCCATGGATTATCGGTTTTGGCGGCAAAGTTAAAGTAATCCAACCTCAAGAATTAGTTGATAAAGTTAATAAAATTGGCGCTGATATTTGTAGGGTTTATCAAGATTAGGGAGTAGGGAGTAGGGAGTAGGGAGTAGGGAGTAGGGAATAGGGAGTAGGGAGTCGATAATATATAGCGTTTATTTCATTGATGAGGTACGGCTATGAACCTCAAAATCCCCCTTATTAAGGGGGATTTAGGGGGATCATTTTGTATCTAATTGTAGAGAGAAATGCTATAATTATAATATAGCATTTATAAATAGATAATCAAAACTAATGCTGATTTATCATAACAGTAAAAACTCGTTGAATCTCTTGACCACTGTTCCCTGTTCCCTGTTCCCTTGTCCCATCAATCCTATGTTTAAATCTAAAATATAAATACTATAGAGCTACATCCACGGAGTATAATTATGAATCAGGCAATACATGAGAGAGTATGCTGGACTATTCATGACCTAGAATTGCTACCAGAAAATGAAGGAACACGCTACGAAATCATTGATGGAGAATTATTTGTGACTAGAGCGCCTCATACTAAACATCAGCAAACCTGTGGCAAAATTTTTCGACAGCTAGATGCTTGGTCTGAAGCCAGTGGTTTAGGAGAAGCTATTCCTAGTCCCGGTGTCCTGTTTTCTGAATCAGATCATGTTATTCCCGATGTCGTTTGGGTTACTCAAGAAACCTATACATTAACCTTAGATAAATCTGGACATCTAACTGGTGCCCCAGAATTAGCTGTCGAAGTTTTATCTGCTAGTCAACAAGACCAAAGACGAGACCGAGAAGCTAAACTAAAACTTTACTCTTCACGAGGCGTAAAAGAATATTGGATTGCTGATTGGAGGTCTCGCAAGCTCGAAATCTATCGCCGAGAAAACAGTCAGCTCAAATTAGTAGCAACCCTGTTCAGCCAAGATACCCTAACCTCTCCCATACTACCTGGTTTTAGTTGTACTGTGGCTCAGTTTTTTCCTAAATAAAAGGGAGTCGGGAATCGGGAGTCGGGAATCGGGAGTCGGGAAAAAAAATTATGTAAGGATATGCGCTACGCCCACGCTACGCGAACAGCTGTCAGCCGTCAGCCGTCAGCTGAAAATATAGCGTTTATCGCAGTTATGAGGTACGCTTCTCAACCTCAAAGTCCCCCGAGCGAGGGATTGCTCGCTCGGGGGATTTAGGGGGATAATAGGTACCTTATGGCATATATAATTGCTATAAATCTCTTTTATTCAAAAGCTGAAAGCTGATAGCTGAAAGCTGAAAGCTGATAGCTGAAAGCTGATAGCTGATAGCTGATAGCTGATAGCTGAAAGCTGATAGCTGATAGCTGATAGCTTGCGACCGCATTTCTTTACATTACCCCTCAAACAAAAATCTAAAAACCCTTGACAAACTAAAATATAATCATTACGATTATAAATGTACAGCAAAAGCAAAAGGTTCACCTTATGCCATCAGAATTTCCAACAAATTCAGAGAACAATCCAGACGATTCTTCCAACAAAAAAATCCGTGTTCAGCACATTTTGAAGGGCGACCGCAAGGCAATAACTAATACCATGCATACCCTCTATGCAATGGGCTACGCCGAAATATCCGAGTGGACTCCTCTGCAGCGTGCGGCTTGTTCTGAGTAGGAGCAACTCGTAGTAGAGTAGGTTATGACTCAGGTAACTCGCGGAATAACATCCCAAAGGTTATAGCCTTAAGGTGGCCCTCATTGTACCGCCCAGGAAAAGC
>NZ_JAAHGN010001034.1:0-2663 GCF_010672485.1 Moorena sp. SIO2C4
AGAACCTCCGCAGGGGAACTCCATGCAGACCATTATGTCCTGGCAACTGGAGCCTGGTCTAATCAACTGTTGCCCTTGCCAGTGGCTCCAAAAAAAGGTCAGATGCTGTCAGTAAAAGCCACTAAAAATTATCAACACCCCTTGCCACTACAGCGAGTGTTACATGGCTCTGAGGTTTATCTAGTCCCCCGTCGAGATGGACGAATTCTGATTGGTGCAACAGTAGAGGATGTGGGTTGGCAGCCTGACAACACTACTGCTGGAATTAACCGTTTGTTAGAATCAGCTATCCGGCTATATCCGGAAATCCAACACTGCTCGATTCATGAGTGTTGGTGGGGATTTCGACCAGCAACACCTGACGAATTACCAATTCTTGGCACTGGTCCTTGCCAAAACCTGAGCCTGGCTACGGGTCACTACCGCAACGGTATTTTGCTGGCTCCGGTAACAGCTTTGTTGCTGGCTGACCTGATTGAGAAGCAAAAGTCTGACCCATTGTTAGATCAATTTCGATACGACCGACTTTACCATCAACCAGCCTCAAGTCAAAGCAGTCCTAATCTAATAAGATTATCTAGTAACTCCTCCTCAACACCAGTGCTGCACTATAATTCTGGTACGGTCCGGGACTCTCACTCTGACAATGGGAAGGAACCATCCCCAGCTGATTTACTCACCATTGCGGGAAAAACCTTTCGGTCTCGTCTGATGACTGGCACAGGTAAGTATGACTCTCAACAGGTAATGGCTGAAAGTATTGCCGCTAGTGGCAGTGAAATTGTAACGGTGGCTGTGCGTCGGGTACAAACTAAAGCACCAGGACACGAAGGGCTAGCGGAATCCCTGGATTGGAGGAAACTGTGGATGTTACCCAACACCGCAGGCTGTAAAACGGCGGAAGAAGCGGTGCGAGTGGCACGGCTTGGTCGGGAAATGGCGAAGCTATTGGGTCAAGAAGACAATAATTTTGTGAAACTGGAAGTGATTCCTGATCCTAAGTATTTACTCCCTGACCCCATTGGTACTCTACAGGCAGCAGAGCAACTGGTAAAAGAAGGGTTTGCGGTTTTACCCTATATTAATGCGGATCCGTTATTAGCCAAACGCCTAGAAGAGATAGGATGTGCTACGGTGATGCCTTTGGGTTCACCCATTGGTTCGGGACAGGGCATCAAGAATGCTGCCAATATTGAAATCATCATTGAGGAAGCTGGAGTGCCGGTGGTGGTAGATGCTGGCATAGGTAGCCCCAGTGAAGCCACCTATGGGATGGAGTTAGGGGCAGATGCGTTATTGATTAATAGTGCGATCGCATTAGCAGGTAATCCGATCATGATGGGAAAAGCGATGGGAATGGCCACCGAAGCTGGTCGTCTGGCTTACCTAGCTGGTCGTATTCCAATTAAAAACTATGCTAGCGCTAGCTCACCCTTGACTGGTACCATTAGCTAGCTTACAAATTCATAGATCAAAGAACTTGTCAAGGTCTAGGACTGGATTAATACTTTAACGTAACAAATCAAGCTAATCAGGAAAACTGAAGAGTAGTTATGCCAATTTTTGTTACATTCTTTGTTACATTTATATAAATAAAGTAAAAAAAGGTTGTAATCCATGCCATATACAGTAGAAGAGGGCGGGCGTTTAAACAATTTTGCTAAAGAGCCAAAAGTTTACCAGGCAGAGCCACCCACTGCAGCAGAAAAGCGCAACTACCTGATCTTGGGTCTAACAGCCCTGATTTTAGTAAGTGGCTTGATCTTTGTGGCTTTCTCAGCCTCTGGTGTGAGCTAGGTACTGCACAGAAGAAAGCTGTTGAAAAGCCACTTCAGTTCAAGGGTCTGGTTGCCATTAAAGCTTTTTGATGGCTTCCATCGCTTCTTGATAATTTTCAGTTCTGCCTTGTTCTTGGAATAAATCAGCCGCTTTTTTGAAATCCTGAATCGCTTCCTCAACCTTATTGAGGTCAAGTCTGGCTAGACCCCGTTTATAAAACGCATCGGCAAAAGTGGGTTCAATTTTTAGAGTTTCTGTGTAATCAGCTACAGCAGCTTGATACTGTTTGAGCTTACTGCGAGTTAAACCGCGTTGGTAGTAAGCCATAGCATTTTTAGGGTTAATCGAGAGAGCTCGATCGTAATCCGCAATTGCTTGGAAATAGTTCTCTACTTCACTGTAGGCATTACCTCGACTGAGATAAACCGTATCATTATCGGGTGTCAGAGCAATAGCCTTGGAAAAATCAGCGATCGCTTCGATGAACTTCTTTTGCACAAAATAGGCATAACCACGGTTGCTATAGGCTTCACCATAGTCGGTTTTAATCTTGATAGCAGCAGTGTAATTATCAATCGCTTCTTGATAATTCCCCTGAATGTGGTGGACGTAGCCGAGATTGTAGTTTATATCAGGGTCATAGGGTTCCAGCTGCAAAGCCTGTTTGAAATTTGCCATTGCCTCTGGATAATTACCATTATCTAGTTGATCCACGCCCCGGTTGTAGAATTCAACAGCACTCATCCGGGGTATAGTTCTCACTGGCAATTCCGTATTAAAAGGGTCTTTCTCAACAGAGGGTTTTTCAGTAGTAGCTGGTTTCTCCTCCACAGGTTGGGCTTGAGTAGTAGCTGGTTTCTCCTCCACAGGTTGGGCTTGAGTAG
>NZ_JAAHGN010001035.1:0-2658 GCF_010672485.1 Moorena sp. SIO2C4
TGGTTCCGATTCCCGATTCCCGATTCCCGTTCCCCTCCTGGGAGGGGTTAGGGGTGGGTTCCGATTCCCGATTCCCGATTCCCGTTCCCCCCTGGGAGGGGTTAGGGGTGGGTTCCGATTCCCGATTCCCGATTCCCGAACCCAATTGAGAACTGCTATATTGGGTGGCATGGGTGCCTACACCATTGAACTCGCTATCTGCCTAGCTTATAACTCCCTTGGATTGTGCGGTCGTTTTCTTTTGTCTGTTAGTCTTCAGGTGCGACCCGTGGCGAATTTAATAATTAGATGCGGAAACCCTACCTAATTGCCTTTTTCTCTGTTCACAAATTTTTCACTCTACCCTGATAGGATAGCGTACTGGTAGTAATTGTAATAGAGGTTATTACCTCTATTGTGATTCACGTGTTATTCAGGGCTGATTGACTGACAAAGCTCCTACAAACTATGGTGTCGCTGCTATCCCGCTAGGGGGTAAAACCCCTAGTTCATGTAGGGTGGGCAGTGCACCAGACAGATAATCAAGCTTGCAAAGGGCGTTGGTAGGCACTGCCCACCCTAGGATTAATGACTAGCTAGTTCATGTAGGGTGGGCAGTGCACCAGACAGATAATCAAGCTTGCAAAGGGCGTTGGTAGGCACTGCCCACCCTAGGATTAATAACTACCTAATAACTCAAGTCTGTTAAAACGGACTAGAGATAAAGGGTTGTAGTCGGTTGAAACCGACCTTAGCTATGAGCTGTGGACTTAAATCCATGGCAGGTTTGATGGCAAAGCCCAACATTGTTGAGTAAACCAGTATTCAAAGACAGACTAGGCAAGACTGAAACCTAATCTTTATATTCCCAAAAACCGGGATTTTAGGGATTGGTCAATAACATCTAAATCGGTAGCTCCTGAGTAGTTTGTAGCTACCTACTAATTGAAGTAGCAATAGGTAAGCCAATGGAAATTTTTAAGCAACGTCAGCAGCCAAAAGAAACTAATTCTCAAAGTGCTAATTTTTACTACTTTAGAGGAATTAGCCATCTAGTGGTGGGCAAATTTCAAGCAGCCATTCTGGAATTGAATGAAGCCATTGAGATTGACCCCAACCATGCTGCTGCCTATGACAACCGTGGCATATGCCTTCGAGAATTAGGTAAGCATCAAGAAGCCCTAGCAAATTTTCAAAAATCAGCTGCAATTTACCAAAAAAAGGGTAAAACGGATGATTATCAAAAGATAATAGCCAAAATTCACCACCTTTACTCACGGTGATTCGCTTAAGCCTGTGTAGTGAATGGTATAGGGCTAGGGGCAATGGCATTGGCAATAGGCAAGAGACAAGAGGCAAAAGTTAACTACAGGTGCGCTTTCCGCTTCAGGACTGACACAAAACTGGGCACTAAACGCTACAAGTAGTAGGTTACGTTAATAACGCACCCTACAGATAGTGTTACTACGGAAGTCCTGAATTCTTACTCTCGCCTTTTTCATAAATTTTCACAAAGCGCGTGATTAACTAGTGGGTTGTTCAAAGACTATGCACTATTGGTGAGGCTCGCCAACGGCATCTATTGATTAACTCATTTAACAATCATTTGTCAAATGTCATTAGTCAATTTCCAATTAACTTTGGAAATTGGAAATTGACTAATGACCAATGTTCGATTATTACTTGAAACAAAAGCACCCAGTCATGCAACTTGGTAAAATTCTGATTCGTAAACGAATTATTTCTACAAATCAACTCAATAAAGCCCTGGAAATCCAGTCTTTAACAGGAATAAAATTGGGAGAAATTTTGGTAACTAAAGGATTGATTGAATCTCAGGATTTGGAGCAAGCACTTTTGGAACAATATTGGCGAATAAATTGGTTTTGGGTGATTGACTAGTCCCACTGGATATAATTCAAAATTCAAACGCCAAAATTCAAACGTATTCCATCGTTATTATCTAAAGGTTTTGATAGCTTTGAATGGTATATTCGGATTAGCTTTAGGGATTAGATATTAGAAACAATAGGAGCAATTGATCGCCTCCGTTTAATCACCCATCACACCCCATTTGTTACATCGATTACGGCATCCGTTACTACATCCTTTACTACATCTTTTACTACATCCTTTACTATAGCAATTGCTGAATTCACTGCTCCAAAGTCCCTAAACTCCAGAGATTTATAGCTGACCGAATTGAAAACCGCTGTAATTATTTAAATCCTCCTCATTCATAAGATAAAACTGGAAATGAGAGTAATATTTTGCGATAGCGTCTTTGACCATAAACTGATAGAACCTGATTACGAAGAAGAGATGAAAGCTGCCCAATTAGCTGGCTTCATAACTTCCATATTCAGCTTTGAAGACTTGACTGATGGCAAGGTAGCTCGTTCATTAAGGTATGTGGAAAATTCGGAAGTGGAGGAATTGGCTATTTATCGTGGATGGATGTTAACTCCTTTATCCTATGGGTTACTTTATCATGGACTTTTAAACAAGAAGATCAAACTGATTAATACTCCAGCAGAATTTAAATATTGTCACTATTTACCTGAGTATTATCCAAAAATCAATGCTTTAACTCCAAAATCAAATTGGACAGTGGGTCAGGAAATGAATAATTGGGAAGTGATTAATTCCCTGACCGATGAGTTTGGCAACTCTCCTATA
>NZ_JAAHGN010001036.1:0-2653 GCF_010672485.1 Moorena sp. SIO2C4
CCCTGCTCCCTGCTCCCTGCTCCCTGCTCCCTGCTCCCTAAAAACCCTATACTTTTGACTTGCGCGTAGGGCTATAAGGCTCAAGGGTTAACAATACACTAGACCAGGTAATCATTTCTAACACACCAGTACCCATTTCTTCCTAACAAGTACTAGTTTCTCATACACTAGTACTTGTTTCTTGTAAACCAGTACTGGTATGTAACAAACGAGTACCCATGTGTAACAAACGAGTACTATTTTCTCACACACCAGTACTATTTTCTGGGAAGTCAGTACTGGTGTGTAACAAACGGGTACCTGTTTCTTCCTAACGAGTACTAGTTTCTCATTAACTAGTACTTGTTGCTAATATAGCGTTTATCTTAGCTATGAGGTACACATTATTTTTTACCTCTTCCCTCTTCCCTCTTACCTCTTTCCTGCTCCCTGCTCCCTGCTCCCTGCTCCCTAAAAACCAGAACTTTGTACCTCATGGGTATAAGACTTGCTATAAACTAGTACTTTTTTGCTATTAACGAGTACAATTTCCTCACATGGTAGGACTGGTTAGGTGCATCTCAGTGTCGCAAGTAGGTATAGCGCTACGCGCCAGGCAAGAGGTATGCTAGCAATAGGGAAAAAATAATGTTTACTTGATAGCTAGGAGAAAGGCTATAAAATAATAGGAGATACTATAGAGCTATTGATGGGAGTTAATGATGGGGGGTAATCGCAACAAATCTGATGCCCAACTTGATTTTCTCTTAGAGGTACTACAAGCAACCGCAGACAGTAATGGTGACGCCCAGGTAGTTTACCCATTACTGGCAGACAATACAGACAAAATTAATCCTAGATTAGCAGAATTATTTCGGGATTGGGCAACAACTAAGCTGGCGGAAGTGAAACCAGATGAAGCGGAAAATATAGCAGCAGTTATTGTTGAATTTAGCAATCTAATTCAGCAATTCCCCTTGGGTGACAAAGCCAGCAATAGTTCAATTGCCATCACTGGCTATGAAGTGGCACTAACTGTTTTCACCCGTGAAGCTTTTCCCGAATATTGGGCAACGACTCAACACAATCTCGGTATTGCTTACCTTCACAGAATCACAGGTCAGAAGGGACAAAACCTAGAAGAGGCCATCGCTTGCTTGCAATTGGCTTTAGCCGTTTTCACCCGTGAAGATTTTCCCGAACAATGGGCAATGACTCAAAACAATCTCGGTATTGCTTACTCTGAGAGAATCACAGGGGAGAAAGCACAAAACCTAGAAAATGCCATCGCTTGCTACGAATTGGCTTTAGAAGTACGCACCAGTCAAGCTTTTCCCGAACAATGGGCAACGACTCAACACAATCTCGGTAGTGCTTACCGTAACCGCATCACAGGTCAGAAGGCACAAAACCTCGAAGATGCCATCGCTTGCTACCAATTGGCTTTAGAAGTACGCACCCGTAAAGCTTTCCCCTATGATTGGGCATCGACTCAAAACAATCTCGGTATTGCTTACCGTAACCGAATCACAGGTCAGAAAGCACAAAACCTAGAACAGGCCATCGCTTGCTACCAATTGGCTTTAGAAGTACGCACCAGTCAAGCTTTTCCCGAACAATGGGCAATGACTCAAAACAATCTCGGTATTGCTTACTCTGACAGAATCACAGGTCAGAAGGCACAAAACCAAGAAGAGGCCATCGCTTGCTACCAATTGGCTTTAGCCGTTTACACCCGTGAAGCTTTTCCCGAACAATGGGCAATGGCTCAATTCAATCTCGGTCGTGCTTACGGTAACAGAATCACAGGTCCGAAAGCACAAAACCTAGAAAATGCCATCCCTTGCTTCCAATTGGCTTTAGAAGTACACACCCGTGATGCTTTTCCTGTTGATTGGGCATCGACTCAAAAAAATCTCGGTCGTGCTTACTATTACAGAATCACAGGTGAGAAAAGACAGAATATTGAAAATGCCATCGCTTGCTACCAATTGGCTTTAGAAGTACACACCCGTGAAGCTTTTCCTATTGATTGGGCATCGACTCAATTCAATCTCGGTATTACTTACCGTAACCGAATCACAGGTCAGAAAGCACAAAACCTAGAAAAAGCAATCGCTTGCTACCAATTGGCTTTAGAAGTACGCACCAGTCAAGCTTTTCCCGAAAAATGGGCATCGACTCAAAACAATCTCGGTAATGCTTACTATGAAAGAATTAAAGGTCCCAAAGCACAGAATATAGAAGAAGCAATCGCTTGTTACCAACAGGCTCTTAGAGTTTATACCTTTAAGGCATTTCCTATTGATTGGGCAGAGACAAAATATAATCTCAGTATTGCTTATCGTAACCGCATCAAAGGTGAGAAAGCACAGAATATTGAACTTGCCAACGCTTATTTCCAAGAAGCTCTTAAAGTTAGAACCTTTGAGGATTCTACTCAAGATTGAACAATGACGCAATAGTAAGTAGGGTGGGCAAAAACCCTTTGGTTATTTTAACAATTCTAGATAATATCATTTTGCCCACCCTACGCAACTTATTTTAGGGTGGGCAAAAAGCCGTTGATTCTTTGTAAGCTTGTAGGGTGGGCAAAAACCCTTTGGTTCTTTGAAAAATTCTAGATAATATCATTTTGCCCACCCTACGCACTGTTCTAAGATTCAAAATGCTG
>NZ_JAAHGN010001037.1:0-2651 GCF_010672485.1 Moorena sp. SIO2C4
TTACAACAACTACCTCTGGGGGAATTCTGGCAGTGACTACTTGTATGGGAATGCTGGTAATGACACCCTTAGCGGTGATCTAGGTAATGACTACCTCCATGGTGGCTCTGGCAACGACTCCCTTTATGGTGGCTCTGGCAACGACACCCTTTATGGTAACTCTGGCAACGACTACCTGGATGGTGGTACAGGCAGTGACTGGATGTATGGTGGGACGGGTAATGACCGCTATGTAGTTGACAGCACCGGGGATGTGGTGACTGAATATATCAATCAGGGTATTGATAATGTAAACTCCTCCATCAGCTACACCCTAGGAGATAACCTGGAACACTTGACCCTTACTGGTAGTGCTAATAACTACGGCTACGGTAACAGCCTCAACAACAGCATCAGTGGTAACAATTCCAACAACGTCCTCTGGGGTAAATCTGGGAATGACTACTTATATGGGAATGGTGGTAATGACACCCTTGATGGTGGCTCTGGCAACGATACCCTGACCGGTGGATCTGGTAATGACTTTATCCAAGGTTATGAAGGTAGTAGTCAAGGTGAACTGGACACCCTAACTGGTGGTACGGGTGCGGATACTTTCGTCTTAGGTAAAAATGGTGTTGGCACCGAGATTGGTTACTTTGGTGATACTAGCTCAGGATTTGCGACAATCACTGACTTTAATCAGACAGAAGGTGATAAAGTTCAGCTCGGCGGTGTGATCAGTGATTACATTGTGTTTAAGCTTATTGATGTTAGTGGTACCTCAGCACTGGATACAACGCTATATTACAAGGGGGACTTAATTGCCGTCTTACAAGATGACACCAGTTTTAATATTAGCTCTGATGCAATATTTTAGATTGAATAAGACTTAGTAAATTGAGTTAGTATTGCCCCCTAATCCCTAGATTTGGGAATGGGGGCAATACTCAGTGATCACCTAATCATCCTACTCAAAAATCATCTTCTTCTTCTGACCACTTCCCCTTGGACTCAGCCGCCCTGGGGCTACTCCTAGGCTTGACCTGATAACCCTGCTCTGGCAATAACTCTAACTGCTTACCGGTCTTGGCACCTTCCGGCTGTTTGCGCCTTCGCGGTTCATTCTTGCTACCACCACCATGGCGACGCCAAGAGGTTCGTTCTTCAGAGGTATCCTCAGCTACCACTTCATACAATAACGCTACCTTCTCCCCATCTTTACCTTTACGCAATACCCGACCCAAGCGCTGGATATACTCCCGAGATGAACCAGTTCCTGACAAGATAATCGCCACTCGCGCATCGGGTACATCGACTCCCTCATTCAACACATGGGATGCCGCTAAACAGCGATACTCTCCTTCCCGAAATCGCTTCAAAATATCATGACGCTCTTTGACTGGAGTTTGATGAGTAATCGCCGGAATCAATAACTCTTGAGAAATGCGATAAAGTGTAGCATTACCATTGGTAAAAATTAACATCTTCTCTGGGTAATGCTGAGCCAGTAAATCTAGCAAAATCCTTAATTTTCCATCGGTACCCAAAGCAATTTCCTTGGCCTCCCGGTGAGCTAACATGGCACGGCGTCCGCTTTGCGATCGCGCACTTGCCATCACAAACTGCTGCCAACCTTTAATACTCCCGAGGTGAATGTTGGAGGCTCTCAAAAAATCATTGCGCAACGTCATGCAATAATTATAGCGATCGCGTTCTTTTTGGGAAAGCTTGACCTTAATCTGAATGACCTTATGGTCAGCTAGGGCTAAACCCGCCAATTGATCAGGGCTTTTCCGATAAACCTCTGGTCCTATCAAACCATTAAGATCCCAATGACGGCCATCGGAGCGGTCTGGGGTTGCTGTCAATCCTAACCGATAGGGTGCGATCGCATATTCTGCAATCACCTTATAAAAATCCGTAGGTAAGTGATGACACTCATCAAAAATCACCAAAGCGTACCGATTCCCTAAGGTTTCCGCATGAATAGTGGCACTATCATAGGTGGCGATCAGGATAGGCGTGCGATCGCGAGAACCACCCCCCAACACTCCCACCTCCACATCTGGAAAGGCTGCCTCCAGTTGAGCATACCACTGGTGCATTAAATCTAGGGTTGGTACCACAACTATGGTACTACGAGGAGTGTCTTGCATTGCCAACTGTGCCAGATAAGTCTTACCTGCTCCCGTTGGTAGCACCACTACCCCTTTACGACCGGCTTGCTTCCATGCCAATAGAGCTTCCAGTTGATGGGGATAAGGTTCCATCTCAAAACTAGATACTAGTGGCAGAGGCACAAATTCCCTAGCATCATCAATAAAATCAACCTTGTCTCTGAGTAAGCTTTCTACCAGAGGACGATAGTGAATTCCTCTGATCCGAAACTTCTCTACCCGATCATCCCAAGTCGCATACTCCACCCAAGCTTTACCCCTCGGTGGTGGATGCAAAATCAGAGTTCCCCGGTCAAAGGTTAATCTAGGGGTGCGTGGCATGAACTTAAGGACGTTTCTTTGCTATTGTCGTACCGGTTCCGTTGCATTCAGCCGTCAGCCGTCAGCAGTCAGCCTTTGGATCACGCTGCTTGAGGTGCTTTCCATAACTCAGCATTATTCGAATGCTTACCTGTTTTCTTGATGCAAAGCGCGAGTGGGGGAAACCCCCGC
>NZ_JAAHGN010001038.1:0-2647 GCF_010672485.1 Moorena sp. SIO2C4
AAGCTTTTCCCGTAGCGTGGCACAGGCTACTTGAGGTGCTATCAGCTATCAGCCATAAGCCTGTGGCTACGCTAAGGCAACAGTTTATGCCCATAGCGCAAGCTACACCGAACAGCTTTTGAATAAAATAAGCTGACGGCTGATAGCTGACGCCTGAATGCTTACATGGCGTTGAGCCAAAATTAGCCTTAATGACGAGTGTAAGAACGCTCGAAATGGGTTTTAACTTGATGGGCAACTGTTGCTATAACAACGGCTGAGCCAGACCCTAAACTAGCTATTAGTTCAGTCCCAGAACCATCCGTAACTATTGCCAAAGCCGCCAATGCGATCGCTACTCCCACAAAAGTCGTTTTTAACCGGTTGGTTACCTGATAGGCTCGATTGCAGGAACCACAGATTTGAGTATGTCGCCTTAATCGGTCTAGGGGAGCTGGTTGCTGATTATCCTCTCGTTCTTTCTGGGATAGCTTCCTGGTGGAATAGCCTTGATAAAAAGGTAAAGACGTTCCGAACTTATCGAGCCACTTGCGATACTCAATCAACAACATATCCGATGTTTTGAGTTGTAAATACAGTGAGTTTAGGCTTGTTCCCAACCGCTCCACTTCTGCCTGCTGTCCCACCACAAGTGGTAAATCTTCTTCTAAGAATTTGTCTCGGTACCAGTGTTCCATCCAACGAGGCTGTAGCTTCAGTTTCCAGGTAGAGTGATTATTATAATTCCTGATAATAATACGGCATTTGCCTTTACCTAGAGGAAGGGAATAAAGTGCTGCTCCACCGATACGAACTGATTTTTCCCCACTTGAGCTTCTGTAGGTCACTAAATTGGGAGCAACGAAATCAAGGTTTACCCATGGGCTATTCTTTTGCCTGGTTTTTCGGTACCTGCCTCGAATCCCAAAAGTAGAACTTTCCAGGACTTCCATTTCTAAGGGTTGAGCGTATTTTCGACTACTTAGGGTGCCCTCGTGACTGATGTAGAGGTGAGAGGGATCGAGGGCATTTTCTATAAAATAGGTTTGGTCGTAGGGGAGGTCTATCATATAGTCTGAGCTGGCAACTGTAGGATTGTCCAAATCCGCTACAGTTGGGATTCCCTCTTGATCAGCAGCTTCAGGTTTCCCCATCCATACCCAGACAATACCTTGCCGTTCCACAACCGTAAAGGATTGCACACAGGCTTTGGCTGGAATCTTGGCATCTTCTGGTAACTGGGGAATGTGTAAACATTGACCATCTCGACCAAATTGCCAGCCGTGATATAAGCACTCAATTTTACCATCAATGATTTGTCCCTCTGAGAGTTTAGCGGCGCGGTGAGGGCAGCGGTTTGTTAAACAGGCTAGCTTACCATCTTGGTTTCTGAACAAGACCAAAGGCTCGTCGTACAGGGAAAAGCTGTAAGGACGGTCTGTGGGCAGGTCTTGCACAAAGGTAACAGGATACCAGCACTGCTGCCAGTTGAACTCTTGCTGTGTTTCAGCTATAGGAGCGGTGCCAGTTTTTTGTACTGCTTCTGGTGTTTTGGTATCAACTCTCATAGATAACTTCCTCTATGAAACAACTGACCATCAAAGATGGCGAATCTGGAGCTTTTTCGGCACTGACGCCAGCAATACTAAACCTTTAATGTCAATCTTAGTACTAAGGCTTGCTAGACATTGCCCACCCTATTTTTAGACAATCACGCATTCCTGTGTAATCAAATCAGCTGTGCGGGTATCATCCGTGAAGTTAGCAATCCCTCTCTTGATCCGATCGGTGCTGTATCTCCAACTAAGGATAAGAGTGCTATCGTGGCCAGGCTCAAGGGTTTCTGGCACGTTTATGGAAATTCCGTCGGGAAAATCAAAGATTAATCGACCGTCCTTCGGCCAATGGACAGGGTAATCTGGCAGGGGAATTTCATCAAATGTGCCTGATCGTAATACCAGGGTATCTATCGCCTTAATGCTCGGATAATCCCGATTACTTACCTCTGGTCTCTGATTAGACCAGGGAAATGGGACAACGTCAAGTTTCACTTCCCGGAACAAGGAAATCCTGGAGAGTACACATGGATTGCCTGATTCCTTGGAGCGATCGGGGAAATAGCTAATTACCACACTGATACGACGGTTCCCTTCCAACAGGTAAATCTCGGTCAAGTTGACCTGGTCTTTCCTAAAAGGTCTACTCAATATACCAGAGGATTTAGATGAAAACATCGTCGTTGAACTCAGATCGATGGGGTGAGAGATACCTGGACCGCATTTTTCAATAATCCACGTATTTTCTTGGACTTTCGAGGGATCGTCTTGGTTAAGAAAACACACATAATGCTCAATTTGAGATGCATCTGCTAGAGGAGTAAATCTTCTTGTGGAATCAAGGACTTCATCAAGACTTCCGTTACCCTTATATCGAGAAAGAATTCCTTTCCAGGTGAATCCATGATCCTTAATAAAACGATACCATTGTCGGAATAATTTTTCCTCTGACTGGTCAGTTGACTGCTTGTCCTGAATCTGATCACGATCATTCATGGTTCTTTAGTCCCTCTAGTCTGACTTAACCTACTCTAAGTTAACAAAGAAAGCGATTGGCCGTAGGCCACGCTACGCGATCGCTATACTCGCACCTATATACTCGCACCTACAGG
>NZ_JAAHGN010001039.1:0-2641 GCF_010672485.1 Moorena sp. SIO2C4
ATAATTAATAGGAGTAGAGTGGGCATCCTGCCCGCCCGAAAATAATTAATAGGAGTAGAGTGGGCATCCTGCCCGCCCGAAAATAATTAATAGGAGTAGAGTGGGCATCCTGCCCGCCCGAAAATAATTAATAGGAGTAGAGTGGGCATCCTGCCCGCCCGAAAATAAGCATGAAACTGGCAAGATGCCAGTTCCACCAAGATGCCCATTCCACAGGTGCGACCCAAGGGCGATTTACTCGCCCATTGGAAAGCGCACCTACTCTTAAAATCATTCCATTATTCTTAAAATCATTCCATTATTAAGCAACGCCAGTTTTTTTTATACCCTTGGAGAAGATGCTATCTTTCTCTTTGAGAGCCAGCCTAAACCTAAAAGACTAAGTCCTATAACTGTCCCAGGTTCAGGTACACTTGCTGGTTCATCTTCAACCAGCCCAAAACTCGCTGTCTCTACAAATTCTCCATCTATCTCGAACACAGTAAAAAACTCTGGAAAACTCGGAGCCGGACCAGTAGCAGGGCTAAAACTAAAATCTTCTGTACTCCAACGTAATTGCTGGCCAGCTCCAGCTCCTTCGAAGATTAACCACACAGGCTCTGTAGTAGAATCGGCCTTGGTATAGGTTCTATTGTCGAAAAAAAACTCAATCTTATCTACCGGATAACTTATCTCGATCACTGGAAAATCCGGTATAGAAGCAAAAAATTTCCTCCGGGTTTCATTGGCGTCATCATAGCTGAACTTACCAGAAAATTCTTCTGTTCCAAACTCATAGGTAATAGTAATAGCTTGGGCAGGATTAATTTCAATCACTGCTAGGCTTAAAGCCGCACCAGTAGTGATTATTGCTAATTTTTGGCAGATCCTTTGTCCCTTAAACATTAATTTAAACCTGTCTCTTATTTGTTGATATTACTGATTTTTCACTCATCTAATTAAGTCTATACCAAGGGTCATTATAGTTGACCAACATTACAGAAGCTTTACAGAAAATTTAATTAAAAATTATAAAATACCATTGTGGATAACGGTTGAGACTATAGCAATAGGGGTAGGGAGTAGGGAATAGGGAATAGGGAACAAAAAGGGGTTGATAAACTTTAAATTTATTAACACAGTTAACAGAATTGATGTCTAAGTAGTTACTTGAAAACTTGTTGATAAATCCCAACTACATTCTGGTAAACTAATCCGTCAGCCTTCAGCCGTCAGCCTTCAGCCTTCAGCCTTCAGCCATTTGCTTAGCGTGGGCAATGCGCAATGCGCAATGGCAAAACGAGAGCATTTAATAGTTCGAGATTAATGAGAATTGAAAGTTTCGGTAAAAGCTGATAGCTGATACGCGACACCCTGATCGCTGGTATTTCAAGTAACAGTAAGGAGAAACTAATTAATACTAAACTCTAGCGTTTATCAGAGTTATCAGGTACATTAAATTTTATTATCCCTACTCCCTACTCCCTACTCCCTACTCCCTGTTCCCTTTGCTATATGATTGAATTTGCGTCTTTCAAAACTCAACTAGCTGCTTCAGCTCCCCGTTTGTTTGAGCTAATTGATGGTTTTAAGCAATCTAAGGTACTGGTGGTTGGTGATTTAACTCTTGATGAGTTTCTCACAGGTGAAGTGGAACGAATTTCACGAGAGGCTCCAGTATTAATAATACGTCATGAAACCACTCGTCAAACCCCTGGTGGTGGGGCAAATGCTGTTTATAATTTCGCTAAGCTGGGAGCAGAGGTTAAGGTAGCTGGGTTTTTGAGTAAAGATCCTCAAGGGCAAGTGCTGCGGACGATGTTTGAGGAGGTAGGGATTGATACTAGTTCGATCGTGATTGATCCAGACCGACCAACTGTGACCAAAAGCCGGATTGCTGGTCATGCCCGTCAGTCGGTGACTCAGCAGATTGTACGAATAGACCGCAAGTCAGATGAATTGCCCGACCGGGATAAGCAGTTAGAGTTGGCAGCACAAGTACAACAGCATTTAGGTCAGGTGGATGCTGTAGTTTGTTCTGATTACGGAGATGGTGTGTTTACACCACCAGTAATTGAAGCAGTTTTGTCTCACGACCGCACCATTGTAGATACTCAGAAGAATCTGGAACGTTATCATGGCGCTAGAGTTTTTACTCCCAATCTGCCAGAAGCGGAGCGAGCAGTGGGGTATGGGATTAAGAGTTTTGAGGATTTGTTGAGAGCTGGTAGAGATTTGTTGGCACTGACTCAAGGGGAAGAAATTCTGATTACTCGTGGTGAACAGGGGATGAGTTTGTTTGGTCGTGATGGCAAGGTTGAGCATATCCCAGCGTTTAATCGCACCGATGTATTTGATGTAACTGGTGCTGGGGATACGGTGGTAGCAGCCCTGACCTTGAGCTTGTGTCTGGGGTCTTCCTACTGGGAAGCAGCGGTTTTGGGGAATTTGGCCGCTAGCATTGTGGTGCGCCAGTTTGGTACAGCCACCACTAGTCAGGATGAGATGAAAGAGGCTTTACAGGGATTGTTGGAGGTTGAAGCATAAACGTAAGCATATGCGCTACGCGCACGCGATCGCGTTCAGCCGTCAACCCTCAGCTATCAGCCCTCAGCTATCAGCCCTCAGCTATCAGCAAAAGGCCTATGGCCAACGGCTGACA
>NZ_JAAHGN010000104.1:0-11609 GCF_010672485.1 Moorena sp. SIO2C4
TGGGCAGGTGTATAATGGCAAACTCAAAACTGGGGAAACTGTTGCGGTCAAGGTACAGCGACCAGGATTGGCACATAAAATTACCCTCGATCTATACATTATACGCCGTCTGGCACAGTGGGTACAAAGCAATGTCAAGCGGGTGCGCAGTGACTTGGTTGCCATCATGGATGAGTTTGGTGCCCGGATCTTTGAAGAGATGGACTATCAGCATGAAGGGCGCAATGCTGAACGCTTTGCCAAGCTTTACGGCAAACTACCGGAAATTTATGTTCCCCGAATTTACTGGGACTACACCGGGCGTCGTGTCCTGACTATGGAATGGGTAACGGGTAGTAAGCTGACGGATATGGAGACAATCAAGGCTAAAGGCATTGATGCCAAGCACTTGATTGAAGTTGGGGTAAACTGTTCCTTGCGACAGCTACTGGAATACGGATTCTTTCACGCTGACCCTCACCCTGGAAACCTGTTAGCCACTTCTGACGGCAAGCTGGCTTATATTGACTTTGGGATGATGAGCCAAGTCAAGAAGTATCAGCGCTATGGTTTGATTGAAGCTGTTGTCCATCTGGTCAATCGTGACTTCCCTGGTTTGGCGAAGGACTACGTGAAGCTGGAGTTTCTCACCCCAGATACAGACCTGACACCGATTATTCCTGCCCTAGGCAAGGTTTTTAACAACGCCTTGGGAGCCAGTGTGGCAGAACTCAACTTTAAGAGTATCACTGACCAGTTATCAGCTTTGATGTATGAGTATCCCTTCCGGGTACCCGCTTACTACGCCCTGATTATTCGCTCCCTAGTCACCTTAGAAGGGATTGCCATGAATGTTGAGCCAGATTTCAAAGTACTCAGTAAAGCCTATCCTTATGTAGCCAAGCGCTTATTGACAGATCCATCACCGGAATTACGGGCATCCTTGAAGGATTTACTGTTTAAGGATGGCGGTTTCCGTTGGAACCGTCTGGAAAACCTGTTGCGCAATGCTGGAAATTCTCCAGATTATGATATCAACCAAGTCTTAGATCAGACCCTAGACTTTATTTTTTCAGATCGAGGAGCTTTCATCCGGGAGCAGTTGGTCAATGAAATTGTCAAGGCGATCGATAGCTTTGGAAGACGGACATTGGATAACGTCAGTTATGCCTTGCAGGAACGTCTAGGCTTAGAAATAAATAATAAAGATAATCAAGACAAGAAGCCAGAAGATCAACCCGAAACTACTGAGAATATCCAGCGGATTTGGAAAATTTTACAAGACACTCCTGGTTTTGACCTAATGCAATTGTTGCCAGTTATTCCTCAAATGTTGATCAAACAGGAGACCCAGGAAATGGGACAAAAAATTGCTGGTGGTTTAGCACAGCGAGTAATTGCTCGGATGATTCGGGATGCTTTACTCCAGGATAATCCTGACAATGGCACCGCTAACGGTCATGGCCAGGGCTCAAACCCTAACTTAGTTTTGCCCCCTGCTGCTGCGATGCGATAGATTATAGAAATTTTATTTGGAAATGCGGTTAGAGGTTGAAGGTTGAAGGTTAGAGGTTGAAGGTTGAAGGTTGAAGGTTGAAGGTTAGAGGTTGAAGGTTGAAGGTTGAAGGTTGAAGGTTACAGGTTACAGGTGACGCAGTTGAAGCTTACAGGTTACAGGTTACAGGTTACAGGTTACAGGTTACAGGTTACAGGTTATTAAACTTCCAAACTTTCAACCATCCAACCTTCAACCTGACAACCAAACAACCTGACAACCTTGGCCAAAAGGCCACGCGATCGCTGAAAGCGGGACTTTGTCCATCGCGTTCAACCAAACAACCTTGGCCTTTTGGCCTTTTGGCCACGCTACGCGAACGGCCACGCTACGCGAACAACCAAACAACCTTGGCCTTTTGGCCTTTTGGCCACGCTACGCGAACGGCCACGCTACGCGAACAACCATTCAACCTAAATCTGCCCAACAAATCCGGAATCTAACAAATTCAAGACGTAGGTTACAGTATGACTAAGAGGGATTAATCTAGTTTAAACCTATGTCTAAACTACAAGAAGCATTGGAATTCATCGAGAAAATTGAACGTGATAACCCTGGTAAATCGGCTTATGAAATTGTTAATCATTTGCGTGGGTACACTAAGAAGGCATATACTAGTAGATTATGGAGTACAGCTACGGGGTATCACCAAGAGTATATTCGAGATGAATTTGAAGGAAAACTCAATATCAATGAATTGGTATTAAGTGGTGAAATTACCGACTTTGGTCATTTTATCGGTTCCCTTTCTGATCAAATTGATCAGCCTGGATTCCAATGGTCAGATTTTACTAGCTGGACTGGTGACCATACCTCATGGGCTGGAGATATTGGTTCGGCGATTGTGGCCTATCGAGACCCCAATGACAACATAGATGTTAACAGTGTCGAGGAAGCTTTGGATAGGTTAGCCAGAGATTCTGATTATACTGCGGATATTGCAGCTTACGTAGTAGGAGAAATGATTAACTCTCGTAAGCAATCTTCCATTACTCAGGCGATTTATCAGTATAATTCTAAGTCCTACTCAGAAAATGTTAGGACGTTTATTAAAAAGCGTTTTGGCGCAGTTATTCAAGAAGATAAACTTAAGAATCCAGCTGGACTTGATTCAAAAATGCGTAGCGCTATTTCTACTTATATCCAGTTTTCTTCAGCCTATGAGTCGTTAAAGTCTATCAAGGATTTAGCTAAATTACCTCTAAATTTAGGTTCAGAAGATAACTCTATACCTAATAGTGTTGATATTTTTAAAGGTTCTCAACATTTTATCAAGCATATAGTCAAGTATGGCAACTTAGATGGTTTACTATTTAAGCCATACCAAATACCTGGGATGTCCTGGCTAGGAACCGTAAACTATGAAGTTAGAGTACCGGGCTGACTTAACTAGTTCATTAGTGTTAAATCGGGAATCGGGAATCGGGAATCGGGAATCGGGAATCGGGAATCGGTAATCGGGAATCGGTAATCGGTAATCGGTAATCGGTAATCGGTAATCGGTAAGAAGTAGTTTTGGGAGCTTAAGAGTATCTTTAAATATATCTTTTATCATAGTTTTATATCATGTTCGGATAATTATTTATAAAACACCATTATCCTTGAAACCTTACTCCTTTACTTCTGCCTAACCCCTCCTGGGAGGGGTTAGGGGTGGGTGCCTTCTGCCCTCTGCCTTGCTTTCCCCAAAGTATAAGTATTCAACCGGACATGATATTACTGAATCGTAAATACTTCTACGGTAAAACTGGTAAAGCCCGATCGATCATAGTGGCGAGTGCCTCGTTGCAATAAAGTCTGGTTAACCAGCCAATCCACTGCCACAAAAAACGCTTTTCCACTCTCTACCTGTGCCGGACAACTGATTGCAATACGGTTGGTAAAGTGTAACCTCAGGTAATCTTCAGCTAAATCGTCTAACGGTTGCCATGAGGTTACTACTGGGCCTGAAATTTGCCAGTCCGGGGTTATTGTTTGCACTGTTCCTTGCCAGTCGCTACTAATTTCATGGGCGGGAGGTAGAGCAGGCACATTCACGAAATGTCCTAGGTGTTCCGGAAAGACAGTAAAGCGTTTTAAGCTGCCACTTTCATCGTATTTGGCAATCGCAGTAGCACGACTATTTTCATATCTTAAACATATATCGGAAAAAAACGTGGAGCCGGATTTTACTGTGGTTGAACCCCAGGAAAAGCCATTGTCTAAAAACAAGCCGGTTGTGATAGGTTGCTTGTAGGGTTTAAAGGTTTTTGTCTCCGTCTTGCCATTAGCATAAGTATAGTGATTTTGGTGATGTATTTCACGACAATCTGCTGTGGGACGAAAGCTTCTAATACAGCGCCAAGATTCTATGACGTCTCCTGTGGTTGAGTATCTAGTCCAAATCCCATAGAAGTCTCCTGAATAATATCGACAGAACTTCTTCCAATTTTGGAGTTTTCGATCCATAGGTTTATTCTGTTATATATAGCAGTTTGAAATTGGTTGAGGTACAAATTTATGGTTTTTAGGGAGTAGGGAGCAGGGAGCAGGGAGCAGGCAAGAGGCAAGAGGCAAGAGGCAAGAGGCAAGAGGCAAAAGGTAAGAAGCAAGACTGAAAAAATTATGTGTACCTCATATCTATAATAAAGGCTGTATCATCACTACTTATATAGTTGTTATATAGTTTAATTTTGGCTATCAATCAAAACTGTTATTTTACTTATTTTATATTCGACTTTAACACCAAAAATCGGTAGTATAGGTTTTTATATGTTACATTATTAATGTGTTAGGTAATGTCTGTATAATTACCCTTAATCAAACTATGCCCCATCTCCCCATCTCTGATTAATTACTCTTTAAGGTTAAACCGGATAACTCACCGGATGAATTATAGTCAACTAGCAGTTGTTGTCTAATATTAGGATTAACTTGCCAATCTCCAATCACAACGAAAGACATTTCTGGTTTTAGTTTGGGGGGATAACTTAATGATATCCCATCTGGATAATAAAAGGTTTGATAGTCTGGATATTCCCAAGCTAAATGAGTTGGTGTTGGCTGAGATAGTTGAGTGACTGGGGTAAGGGTAATTGCTAATCCTTCTTCCCCATTAAGGATATCTCGATCGGGGATTAAATATGGGTTAAGTGTCCAATGATCACAGGGCTTTTGCAAATCCTCCTCTCGGACACTGACTGTTTTAGTTAATTCCCCATCTGAGTTATACATTACTAGCAGACTATGACGTAATTCTTGATATCTAAACCAGAACTCTACTGCAAATAACTCTCCTGGTTCAAATCGATTTACCGTCCAAATAGCCGAGCCTTGATCAAACATATACATAAAGGATGCTTGATCGGTTTGTTCAGCTAAACCATTGATTAAACTATTGGGAGTATTCTGGTAAACCTTCTCCTCTTCAGTTCCATTGTCATACATATATACGTTAGTTTGGTTAATGTGAGTTTGTTCAGAATCACTAATAGAGCATCGACTACCGACAAAGGATTCCATCACTTCACCTTCAGGGGAATAAATTGTCCAAGACCCATACCAATTATGTAAATGATGGGTCATAAAATTAGTCCAGTTATGCTGCTTTAACTGTTCAAATGTCTGATTCATAGCTATTGTGTAAAGTATTGTTACAAAAACAAAAGGGAACAGGGAACAGCGGATCTGGGAACAGCGGATCTGGGAGCAAAAATTATCACAATTTATTTAGGATCCCTAGATATCCGGTTTTTATACTGTTTTATTAAATTGCTTCTATAATGGTTGGTAATTTGAAGGGCTACTGGCTTAACTCTGGAGAAATTAGCGTAGGGTAAACGGTAATTATAAAAGAGTTATGGATAATTGTGGGAACCTTTACCAATTAATAATTAGCAATTCCAAATAAGCAATTACTAACTACAAATTACCAATAAATAACTGTGTTCGATCAGGTAGATAGGGATCAGGTCAAATTTTTAGAACCTATGAACTATAGCAATTCTCTATGCCATGAGGTTGAGAAGCGTACCTCATAAATCCTATAAACGCTATATGTACGATCACAGCAAGCTAAAACCCATGAGAGGGCTATAGCTTTTTTATAAATGCTCTGCATAAGTGATAGCTCCCGATAGATAGTCCTTTTTAGCACACTTTATTTCTCTGAAGGAGAAACTTGTTATGACAGCTGGGATGAATTCAGATCCCCCCAGAGGTCAAAACCTCGCCAGCACCATCGTGCTGGTAGTGGCTTGGCTTTTGGGGAATATCTGGGCACTGCAATGGCTATTTGAGTCATTTAAGTACGCATCACTGCTAAATCTGATGCTAATCGGTGTTGTGCTCATGGCTTGTTTGGTACAGCTATGGCGCGATCGCTTAATTGTAAATGTGTCAGCAACTCCCACCTTAAGACTCTATCCACTGTTGCTAATGTTAGGGTCTGGGATTAGTGCGATCGCATTCAGGTGGTTGGTGTATATCCCACAACTCAATTTACTCAAGAAGCCTTGGGGTCATCGGTGGTAAGTGTGGCGGATGGCTATCAAAACATCCGGGAACGTGAGAACCCTGTGTCTAATGACCGGGGATGAAACGGACGCGACGGGGTTCACCCCGCCGTGTCCCTCTTAAGCTTTGTCTATCTCACTCCTGATCCAGCGCTCAAGAAACTCCCCCACACTACTTCCAGAGTCTTTGGCTGAAAGCTGTAACCACTTCCAGGCGGTATCGGTCAAAAAGACGCCGTGCTGCTTTTTTAGTTCATCGTAATAGACTGGTATTCCTCTCATTCGTTTTTTAGTTTTTCGATCTTCAGTACTTGACATTGTCTAGAACCCTAAAGTATACTAATAATAATCTAGCAAGACAAGGAGTTGATGTCATATATATAGGACGATTCCAGTAAAGGCGACTTTTTCAGATGAAGAGAAAGGTTTTTGGTTGTTTCAATGCCGACAAGCAAACAGCTTAATAAATTGCGCTATTTATTATGTAAAAAACAAGCATTATGATTGGTTGCGCGAACAACCTGAAGCCTACAACACTTATTGGCGTGACGACACCCTCAAGTTTGGCTGGAAGACTTATAAATGTGCGGTAAGATATCCTGAATTAGACAAAGCTCTCAAGATGAGTCCACACTATAAGGCTATGGCTGCTCAGTCAGCTCAACAGACCTTAAAGTCAGTGGGAGAGTCTTTAACTGGTTACAACCAATTAGTTAGTAAATACTACAAAGGAGAAGTTGATAGGCCAAGGCTTCCTAGGTATCGCAAAAAAGGAGGATTGGCTGCTGTTACTTTTCCTAGACAGGCTCTTACCTACAAACAAGGCTTGTTCTACCCATCGGTTAGCAAAGAATCTAAACCCGAATTAATTTGTGACGTAGTCTTAGATCCACCAGCCTTTGTTGACCCAGATTGGGTTAAAGAGGTAACCGTTCGACCATATTTAGGGCAGCTATGGATCAATTGGGTTATAGACGATGAGAAGCAACCAGTAGAAAACAACCCAAATCTTGATTATTCTCAAGCATGGAGCTTCGATCATGGTGGGGATAATTGGCTAACCGGCGTCTCAACTCATGGGAAGAGTTTAATCATTGACGGTCGAAAGCTGAAGTCAATGAACCAGGGTTATGCTCGCCTGGTCGCAAAGTATAAAACAGGAAAACCTGAGTTCTATTGGGATAGCAAGCTTGATCGGGTGCAGCGGAAACGAAATAACCAAATGCGGGATGCAGTCAACAAAACCGCTCGCTTTATTATTAACCGCTGCCTCAGCGATCGCATTGGAAATATTGTGATTGGATGGAATGAGCGGCAAAAAGATTCGATCAATATGGGTCGCAGAGGTAATCAAAACTTTGTGGCAATCCCCACGAAGAGGTTGATTCAAAGACTGAAACAAATGTGCCCTGAATATGGCATTAAGTTGACAGTAACCGAAGAGTCTTATACGAGTAAGGCGTCGTACTTAGACGAAGATCCATTACCTAAGCACGGTGAAAAACCCAGTGGATGGCAACCTTCGGGAAAAAGAGTAAGACGTGGACTCTACAAGACTGCAAAAGGATACCTAGTTAACGCAGACTGCAACGGCGCAGGAAATATTACTAGGAAAGTAGCCAAACAGTTAGGTCTCGATCTAACCAAGATGGGTAGGGGAGCTTTGACACTCCCACATCGTTATGACATTTTTAAGTATCTTAAAAAATCATACCGAATGAGCTGTGTTCGCGAAGCGTCGCCTTTGGCCGTAGGCCACGCTGCGCGAACGGCGATAGTCGCACGGGAAAACCGCTGCGACTTCACAACCTCATAGAATCCCCCGTGTTTCAACCGGGGGAGATGTCAAGACATTGTCAGTCCCTATTCATCCATGATTGTGCTGGTGAATGATGAGCAACGAAGGATGCTCAAAGAAGCAGAAGCGTCGAGCGATCGCTTTGACCGAGAGGTGGAAACTGGGGAAGAACAGTTGAATCAGCCGTCTAATCCCTTTACTGTTTCCGGTGTTCCTGAACCAGAGGTATGGATGTTGATTTTGATCAGTGCGATCGCACTTTTGATTATTAGCAAACGACAAAAAATTACCGTTGACGGTTAACGCTCAATAGTTGTCAATTATTTCATCAATTAGCAAGTGGCGTAGGGTGTGTTAGGGGCGGGATCGGCCTGATTTTATCGGTTCCCAGTGTTAAAAAACCGAGCCCCGTAACGCACCACCCCCTCTTTGCCCTTTTTACTTTTTCAGACAACACGAGCCAAAATCTCTTCTTGATGCAGTCGCTCATGGGGGAAACCCCCAAGACCGCGCTGCATCGCTCCAGCAACTCGCTCCCCTGATTCCAACGCTGATTCCATTCCAGGAGATGCGATCGCAGTATGTTCCCCAGCAAAGTGAATTCGATTCCAGGGTTTAGCCATCTTGTCCTGAAATCCGCGAATTTGTCCGGGGGCAAAGTGAGCATAAGCTCCCTGAGCATAAGGATCACTACCCCAGGAAACCACACGGGCTATCTCCACATTACTTTCAGTAGCAGGGCGAATTCGCTTCAGTTCAGCCTTGACACGACCACCAATGCGATCGCGTGCTTCCAATACCGTTACCGAAATCCCCTTTGCCTCTAATAGCAACGCGCTATATAAACCGGAAAGACCAGCACCGATCACCACTACTGAGGTGGGCTTAATCGAAGCAGATGCAGCAATCTGTTTAGATGCTCGTCCTACCACGAGGGTGGCTAGGGCAGACTGAGCCATCCGACCCAGGAATTTACGGCGATTAAGACCTCTAGTAGTCATTAGTTTGTAGTGATTATTGCATTATTTGATTATTTTAATATTTCATTTTATTGTGTACTATTACAATCCTCTCAAATAGTTTAATTTTTATGTACTTGCCATGGTAACAAGAAGACAATTTAGCAAAATTGTTGAGGAATTCTAATCAATTGAACTGAGATACTTCAATGAGTAATAGTCAGTCCACAGGATTGCCTCTTTGGGTGCAGCAAAGAGATACAGTTATCGCCAATGATGCTGGGGTTGAATGGCGAGAGGGCAAACGCCCTGATTATGCCCAAACTAATCAATTTCTTAAGAAAGGGAGTAAATTTAATCATCCAGAGGGGTCTTTGGAAGCGATCGCTCAAAACTTAGTCAGAACCTTCGAGATGGAAGCCTCCTATAAAGCTAATCCTGAACAGTGGTTGTCTATTGTTGCCGACCAGTTTCGGATGAGCACTAACGGTGGACCAAAGTACAATGCCCAGACTGTTGCTGATATCGGAACATACAACGTATTTCTTGGGGATACGGAACACTATCGCTCCACAGAAGAAACCTTTGAATCATCCATAGAAATTTTCCATAAGGCTTTTCCTAATGGCTTTCTCTGGGAACTGATGGAAGTGCTTTCCGCACCTCCTAATGTCACCTTTAAGTGGCGGCATTGGGGGACGTTTAGCGGTTCCTTTAAAGGCCATGAACCCACAGGAGAAACTATAGAAGTTTTTGGCATCAGTATTGCTCGGGTTACTGAAGACTTGAAGATTGTCTCCTTGGAGCATTTCTTCGATAACAGTTTGTTTCTCAAGCAATTAACATCAGGCTGTCCCTTCCACTCTTAAAATTTAAATAATTCGTAAGCATTCAGCTAATGCGCTACGCCCACCCTTGGCCTGTGGCCACGCTGCTTGAGGTGCGAACAGCTTTCAGCTTTCAGCTTATGGGCGTAGCGTGGGCTTTGGCCAAGGGCTTTTTCCCAGACTTTCAATTCGATAAAATCTCACCTGAGTTCGACGTAACCCTGGAAGCCTTAATCTACCGTAGTTGCTCAAAGCCTGTATCCCCCATTGTTGCCTCAAGGGTTCCCGAAGCCTAGCCTGCTTAGGGCTAATCGCTTATACTCAGATCTTGCACCAAGTTTAAAATTTACCTGTCAAGTTAGGGAACAGGGAACAGCGGATCTTGGAACAGTGATAAGATTTGACTATTTCAGTGCTGAAATTGATTGTTATCACTTCCGTTATTAAGTTTTTTTGTACTGGTGCAAGATCTCAGTTATATGGAAATCAGGTTAGGTAGATTATCCCCCATCACCCGATCACCCCATTACCTGATTACCCCATCTATTCAGGTCTGTGATTGCTGTACACTGGCAAAAAAGAAGTCTTGAAGCAGGTTTGAGGACTTCTTTTGGAGGCTGAAAGTCCCTCTCTTAGGAGGTTTTGTAAATAAAATTAACTTTTACGAAAAAAAAATAGTAGGCTTCTTGTATAATTCTCGACATAGAGGTATGTAACTATTTATAGATACCTACTTACCATCTCTCTCTGAAAATTCAGGAGTAAGTTTCATGGTTGTATTAATAGGCGGTCCAGGTAACGATACCTTGATGGGCGGGGCTGGTGATGACACCCTCAGGGGGAATGCTGGCAATGATAGCCTGGTTGGCGGGGCTGGTGATGATAGCCTGGTTGGCGGAGCTGGTAAAGATACCCTGATTGGCGGAGCTGGTAAAGATACCCTGATGGGCGGAGCTGGTGATGACACCCTCAGGGGGAATGCTGGCAATGATAGCCTGGTTGGCGGGGCTGGTGATGATAGCCTGGTTGGCGGAGCTGGTAAAGATACCCTGATTGGCGGAGCTGGTAAAGATACCCTGATGGGCGGAGCTGGTGATGACACCCTCAGGGGGAATGCTGGCAATGATAGCCTGGTTGGCGGGGCTGGTGAAGATAGCCTGGTTGGCGGAGCTGGTGATGATAGTCTGCTTGGCGGAGCTGGTAAAGATACCCTGATTGGCGGAGCTGGTAAAGATACCCTGATTGGCGGTGTAGGTAACGACTCTCTGTCTGGGGGTGTAGGTAACGACTCTCTGTCTGGGGGCTTAGGTAATGATACCATCGTAGGTGTAAATCCCAGCAGTAACAATCCAGGTGTTAATGAAATTGATACCTTAACCGGAGGAGCTGGTGCTGATACATTTGCGATTGGAAATAGCAATAATCCTTACTATGTCGGGGGGGGAGGACCTGCGGGTCTCAATGACTACGCTCTAATTACAGATTTCCAATCTGGTACGGATAAAATTCAACTCAAGCAAGGCATCAACTATACCTTTGGTTCCAACTTTATCGCTCTCGATTCTGGTTCGGGCTTTGATGTTATTGCTATAGTTTCTCCTGGCTATGACCAAGGGGATCTGATATTTGTATAACGACTAGTACACCGTCTCGGAAATAACTGACTAGTTAAAATCTCCTTGATCTGGCCCGTTTCCCCCTTTTCTTCCTCTCCGTTAAACTGAGATCTCGAACCATTGTGATTAATCGTTTGGTGGGCAGTGCTTACTTTGGCTATGGCCAGCTTGGTGAATCTTTCTGGTGCACTGCCCACCCTACATCAACCTGAGTACTCGAACACGCATTTTTCTTAATAAGCCAAAGTGCAAATTTACACTGATCTAAAATTCTAAATCTACAGGCAAGTCAGTACATGTTGCATGCTTATCAGGATTTTTACATTAACCTTCAGTCAATTAGATCAAATCATCCATGTAGAGAAGTTTAATTTACTTGTAA
>NZ_JAAHGN010001040.1:0-2639 GCF_010672485.1 Moorena sp. SIO2C4
TGGGCAATCACATTCAGCATGGAACGACCCACAATTGCCACCTTCCGGTTTTGTTTTTGGGCGATATCCAGGACTATACTTATCCGGTGAACTGAGGAGGCAAAGGTAGTCACTAGGACTCGTCCTTGTGCTTGGGCAATGGCCCGTTCTAGATTCGGATAAACCGAACGTTCAGATGGAGTATGTCCGGGAACTTCGGCGTTAGTCGAGTCACTCATCAAGCACAAGACCCCTTTTTCCCCATGTTCCGCTAGTGTTTGGAAATCGAAGAATTCTCCATCGACAGGGGTATGGTCAACTTTGAAATCACCTGTATGGATAATCACACCCACTGGCGTATGAATGGCAATGGTAAAGCTATCAGCAATTGAGTGAGTGTTGCGAATAAATTCTACAAGGAATGAAGAACCGATATGTACCGTTTCACGGGGCATTACAGGTTTCAATTCCGTGTGATCAGCTACACCAGCTTCTTCTAGCTTGCCTTGAAGTAATGCCATGGCTAAGCGGGGTCCATAAATCACGGGAATATCAAACTGCTTTAAATGATAGGGAATGCCACCAATATGGTCTTCATGACCGTGAGTGACAATCATGCCCTTGATTTTGTGACGATTTTCCCGTAAATAGGTCATATCGGGGAGGACGATATTAATTCCATGCATCTCATCATTAGGAAAGCCAATCCCAGCATCTAAGAGCAGGATTTCGTCATTGAATTCAAAAACACAAGTGTTCTTGCCAATTTCATGGAGTCCGCCTAGGGGAATAATTTTTAAAGCTGGTTTAGATGTTTGCTTAGTCATTTTAATCCTCGGGGGGTTTTTGATAGTAAAAATTTGATAAAAGTGATACCAATTACCTTTTTAATATAGATATAAATTACACATATAAAGCAATGATGTATAGCTTTTTATGCTAAAATCATTATTAGCAAATAAACGTGAAAATAATAGGAAATAAAATAATATAAAATAAAAAAATAGTAAAAAATTAGGGATAAAGGAAGCCAAAATTCAATCAACCCTTTATAGCTAACTAATCTCCCTCGCAATCCCTAACATAGTCTTCGCTAAGCAGTCATTCATCTTTCCTCCCTTACAAAGCGAAGATAGATCTGATCAAAGGTAATTGTTACCAAAAAATGAGTACTGATTTAAATTAAATCCAGCTCAATTAGAACCTCCTTTAAACGGGATTTTAATTCAGAGGGTAGTTCGCACAGGGGTGAGCGAAAACTACCCACCTGCCAACCTTGAAGTTCTAGTGCTGTTTTGATCGGGATAGGATTGGTAGTACAAAAGAGTACTTTAAATAAGGGAAAAAGCTTGAGGTGAATTTGAGTAGCCTCGGTAGTTTTACCCTCCTCAAAAGCTTGAATCATCTGTTGGATTTGGGAGCCAACCAGATGACTGGCTACACTAACTACACCTGCTCCTCCTAGTGCCAGGGTGGCTAGGGTAAAGGAGTCATCGCCAGAATAGATGGCAAAATCTGGTGGGGTTAAACGCCTAATTTGACTAGTCTGTTCAAAGTCGCTACTAGCCTCTTTGAGAGCTACGATATTAGGAATTTGGGCTAAACGAGCAATCGTCTCCGGTTGGAGATTTTGTCCTGTGCGACCCGGTACATTGTAGAGCATCAGGGGAAAGTCAGGACTCGATTTTGCGATCGCTTGGAAATGTTGGTATAGTCCTGACTGTGGCGGTTTATTGTAATACGGTACAACTTGTAATGATCCATCTAACCCTAGTTTAGCAGCTTTTTCAGTAGCAGCGATCGCTTCTTCTGTAGAATTTGAACCCGTTCCAACAATTACCTTGGCTTTACCTGCAACTGCTTTTTGGACTACTTGGAATAGCTGGTACTCTTCATCCCAGGTAAGGGTAGGAGATTCCCCAGTCGTACCACATACGACCAAAGTATCTGTCCCATTGTCAACCAAATGAGCTGCTAAGTGCTCTGCCACAGCATAATTGACGCTGCTATCTTCCCTAAACGGCGTAATCATCGCCGTTAGCACACGTCCAAAATTGACCACCCTTTTCTAACTCCTCATTAATTATTGGTCATTGGTCATTGGTCATTATTCATTAGTCATTATTCATTAGTCATTGGTGTAGCTTCTGTGCCAGAATACTTTTTGCGAGCGACAAAGGACTTTTGACAAAACCCGACAAAGGACTAAGAACTAGGGACTAAGGACTTTAGCCAATTTTTGGCTACCAATAACTCAGCAATTTGCACTGCATTCAAGGCAGCACCCTTACGAATCTGGTCTCCACTCAACCAAATTTCTAGACCACAAGGGTGAGAAAGGTCTTGTCGAATCCTACCCACTAGTACTTCGTCATTACCGGACGCATCAATAGGCATAGGGAAGTAGTTCGCCTGCCAATCTTCTACTAGTTTTACTCCAGGGGCAGTGGCTAATATTTCTCTTGCCTGAGCCACTGGCATGGGTTGGTCGAATTCTAAGTTAACTGCTTCTGAGTGAGCACGCAGTACGGGAACCCGTACACAGGTAGCACTAATTTTTAACTGTGGAGCATTAAATATTTTGCGGGTTTCATTGACCATCTTCATTTCTTCCTGACAGTACCCCTGCTCATTTAAAGGGGAGTTGTGGGGGAACAAGT
>NZ_JAAHGN010001041.1:0-2633 GCF_010672485.1 Moorena sp. SIO2C4
TAAATTCGCCACGGGTCGCACCTGAAGATGCAGCGCATCCCTATTACCTATTACCTATTACCTATTACCTATTACCTATTACCTATTACCTATTACCTATTACCTATTACCTATTACCTATTACCTAAAATACCTAAATTGTGTACCTCATAGCTATGATAATTGCTATACATACTGTTTCGTGGTAATAGCTAATCGGTAATTCCTTGGTCAATTCCCAATTTCCTTCTTCCCAATTACCAGTAAATCATCTTTAGCCTCAATCACTGAAAATGGTATAATAGTTGAAGGTTGACTGTTCTTGATGTTCACTCCTGATCAGCAACTTGACAAAGCGATGCAGTGGCTCATGGGGGGGGACTTCCATCAGCCACTGCATCAAGACATCAACTATCTTTGATTGCAACTTATACCAAGTTGAATTAAAATTAATACTTAAAATTAATACTTAAAATTAATCAGTAGTAACTGCTTGCCCTATTAATCATTAACCCCATCACCCGTCATCTGTTCAAATGGTAATATCTTTTCTGGAAGCGCAATTTAGTATGAGGATTAGGTAGAGCAGGTGTTAGAAGTCTTAGCCGGATAATTTTTTAGTAACTTATTCAGCTGAAGTTGAGGCGTTGAAATAGGTGTTGCTGGCAGACCCAAAAGACAATCTATACTTTCTGGTGAGACTGTTGTAAACTGTAAACCAGCTCTATAGTTTGCTAGGGAATTTCCTCTAGATTCTTGGCACCACATGACTTTAACTGTAGCATTCACTGTGTAATTTTGTGGCCAAAAAAATTGTATTTTTATAACTTGACCGACTGGGATAGCTTTTTCACTGTAAATGGTGCAACCTCCTCGACTAATATTAACGACTGGCTGACGAGCTGAGAAGAGACCAGCCAATCGATAAGAAATGGAAGTCTGTTGGCGAGGTGATCTTCTTTTTTCTTGCATGCTGCTGGCATTAATCATACCCTTGACATTGATTAAGTAAAACGTTTGCCTGTCTTGATGCAAAGCGCGAGTGGGGGTTTACCCCAAGACCGCTTAGGTGCGCTTGACCCGTAATTAAATTCGCCATGGGTCGCACCTCTGCATCGCTTTTATTTGTCTTTATTTGTCCATTGTCTCAACCCCAGGTTTATGCTATGGTTCATCTATCTGTTTGACTCTGTATGGTTTTTGTATGAGTTTAAGAAGACTTGACACTCCCCGATCATTAGACGCGGGGATTCTGCTGACAGATTAGACTGTGGTAGCGCCCACAACCTAATTCTCGCTACGGTTGTCAAAGACCGTCTACCCAGTCGGCTTAAGTCTATACCTAGCTTACTGGCTACTTTTCTTAAAATATTTGCACTACCATTTAGATCCGCATTTACAACTGAATTATCGCCACTACGGTAAAGACCACGCTTAATACGCTTTCCTGATGCTTTCCACCCATTTGGTTTTTCGCCAAATTTAGGCAGGGAGTCTCCATCAAGGTAACTAGCTTTACTTGTGTAAGCTTCTTCAGTTACTTCTAATCGAATCCCATGGATTTCACACAATTGTCTTAATCTGTCTTTGAGTTTGCCAAGAGGTATTTGAACAAAATTTTGGTTATTCAATCGCCCCATATTAGCATTACTTTTTAAACCTTCGTTCCATCCCAAGACAATCGTATTTATACCGTATTTTAAACAGTGATTGATAATTAGCTTAGCTGCTTTATTGATGCCGTCCTTAATGCGGTGGTTACGCTTCCGAGTTACTCGATCAAGCCAACTATCCCAATAGCCTTGTGGTTTACCCTCTTTTCTGCTTGACACCTGCTTGTTCCAGTATTGGTTAAAAGCCTTCATTGCACGGGCATCAATCAAAAACGAATTGCCTAGGGTGTCAACACACGCTGCTAAATTATCAGCGGTTCCAACATCTATACCTAATGCTTCATTGCTGGCTAAATTTCTCTGGTTGTTCTGAACTGGGATTTCATAAGACACTTCTAGATAGAAGACGCCATTTTTGGGGAGTATAGTCCATTCCTTTATTTTTCTTCCTTTTAAATTACTTGGAAAAGGCAAGGTAAAATTCTTAATCCCAAACCAGCGCCTAACAGTCAAACCAAGATAAAATTTAACCTGTCCATTAACTAGTTTTGGCTTTTGACCACCTGAATTTGGATAAGTAACCTTGAACATCTTTGAGCCTTTTAAGTAGCTGGGAGGTTTTGGTCTATGTTGCAACTTTCCCTTGAACCATAGGTCTCTTAGTTTTTTGTAAGACTTAAATGCTTCCGTGACACTTAATAGTGTTTGTTGGGCTGGAGTCGAAGGAAGTGACTTAGATATCTTTGTTTTTCCTACACTTGGTTCATAGATTAAGTCAAATTTTTCAGTCAATATTAAACCTGTCTTGAAAAATGTTTGACGAGCAAAATACACCCCCATATTATAAAGCTTTCCTGACTGTTCACATAAATATTCCAAGATTGCCTTTGTTTCTTTATCCGGGTACAGCATTATTTGCTGTACTCCTATGCTCTTATTAGCTTGAGCCATTATATATCGTTAATTATTCTCGTTATATCGATTAGAATCTACACTGGTAGCGACATTAAATTCCGATAAACTTGTTTTTTTAAAAAAAGA
>NZ_JAAHGN010001042.1:0-2626 GCF_010672485.1 Moorena sp. SIO2C4
GGGGTGATCATAATCTTGCGGAAAACTTTGAAAACACGCCCTAGGGGGGCAAAATTCAGTATAAAAAAACTTTTCAGATATCCTCTTAATTCTTAATTCTTCATTCTAAATTCTTAATTCTTCATTCTCCATTCTTAATTCTTCATTCTCAATTCTTCATTCTAAATTCTAAATTCTCAATTCTTCATTCTCAATTCTTCATCGGTTCCCAATTCCCCGAAACAATGAAACTCGCCCAATAATAAGGATGCTGATACCTCTGATCTTTCAACATGTCCAGTTGGGTCTGCCGCAGAGCCTCGGTGCGCCCCATGTTCTGGTCTAGCAAGCGCTGATAGTAAGCCAGCATCAGCTCTTTGGTGGCTTTATCCTCTACCTTGCGCAAACTGATCAGCTGAGTTTGTGAACCAGCAATTACAAAAGCCCGACGCAAGCCATAGATGCCCTCTCCTGAACTAATCCGTCCGGAACCGGTATCGCAAGCGGATAAGACCACCAACTCCGTGCCAGACAACTTAAGTCCTACGGCTTCCAAGGCAGTGAGTACTCCATTCTCTGCACCAGTTCGCTTCTGCTTAAATCCTGCTAGCACTAGTCCGGAAAACAGCATGGGATTGTCATAGAGTGTGGGCAGTTCTTGATTGGGAGTGCTCTCAGAGAAACCATGGGTAGCAATATGCAGTATCCAGGGACTATTGACTTGTTTGACTGCTGACTCAGTGGCCTTAGCCCCCAGTAGAGGGTCTACTCCCAGCATGTCAGCGATTTCTTTTACTTCCTCAGCGGTGCCTGGTAATGGTGAAAAGTCCAGCTTTGAGAGGTCAATGGAACGGGTAAGGTGGGCACTGGGGAGATTGCTATGATTTTGATTAGCAATCAATTCACCAGCAGAACGGTCAAAGTCAGGATTGCCCAACAACACCGGAGGAGTTTGACTGGCAGATTCCTGGGATAATCTCAGTAAGTCCCTGCCAGAGGTAAGGTAAGTAAAGCGATAGTTTTCTACCAGATACTGCTGCTGTTGATCCACCAGGGCTTCAAAGGGAATCAGGTTGAGCTCTCCTTCTGGGGAAAGTAAGATATATCGAGTAGACCCTAACAGTTTGCGCACAGGCTCCATCAACCTCTGATCCACTTGCCGTGCGGCTTGCTTCAACTGAGCTGTGCGTGTGTCTTTGTCTTGAAGAGAGAGGCGAAACAGCTCCAGGTCTGATTCAATCAACTCAACTTCCCCTAAATCAATGCCCTGGGGGTCTCCTTGGGAATGAAGCACGTAGGCAGCGTAGCGAGGGGGACCAAAAGGTTTAGCTATTTCCGGTTTAGGATTGAAAGGTTGATACTTGACCAATTCCACTAGGGCCGTATTAGCTGGAATCAGCTTTTGAATGGCTTCGATAGTCACACTTTGGTTAGCTTTGCGAAAGTCAGGGCTGCGACGGCTAATTTGATCCTCTAATTGGTGGGCTTGTTCAGAGAGAGACTTAACCCTCTCTTGATAGTATTTAAGAGGTAGATTTGGGGGTCGGTTGTAGGTCAGATTGGCTTGTTGAGTGGGGTTAGAATTGAGGTCTTCCAGTAACCTTGGGCTTTTAGGGTCTAAGCCTTGGCTGTAGAACAAGTTTGCTAGTTGAGTGCGGGTAGCGTTGAGGTCTTCCAGTAACCTCTGGCTTTCAGGGTCTAACTGTTGACCCAGGACTTGCTGGCTATTGGTGATGAAATCAAGAACACGACCTTTTCGCCGCAGGACGGTAGTCAAAGCCAGACGGGCTGCTCTGGGATTGTTGGGAGCTGCGTTGAGGTGCAGAGAAATGACTGCGTCTGTCCCACTAGAGATAGTATCGAGGTACTTTTGCTTTTGAGGCTCAGGACCAGCAACCAAATTAGAGTTAAGGTTCCGTTCTTCTACCTCCAATCCTTGCTCAAGCAGCTCAAGGGCAGGGGTGATCTTACCTTGGGTGTAATACAGTAGCGCCAGGTTGTTGAGGCTGGTGGCGACATCGGGGTGTTGCTCTCTTAGCAAGCGTTTGAAAAGCTCTAAGGCTTGCTGGTAGAAGGGTTCGGCCTCTTGGTACCTGCCCTGGCTTGAGTACAGTAACCCCAGGTTGTTGAGGCTGACTGCCACATCAGGGTGTTCCTCTCCTAGCAAGCGTTTCCTAAGGTCTAAGGCTTGCTGTAAGAGGGGTTCGGCCTCTTGGTACCTGCCCTGGCTTGAGTACAGTGTTGCCAGGTTGTTGAGGCTGGTGGCCACATCGGGGTGTTCCTCTCCTAGCAAGCGTTTCAAAAGCTCTAAGGCTTGCTGGTAGAGGGGTTCGGCCTCTTGGTACCTGCCCTGGCTTGAGTACAGTAAAGCCAGGTTGTTGAGGCTTAATGCCACATGGGGGTGTTCCTCTCCTAGCAAGCGTTTAATAAGGTCTAAGGCTTGCCGGTAGAGGGGTTCGGCCTCTTGGTACCTGCCCTGGCTTGAGTACAGTCCCGCCAGGTTGTTGAGGCTGGTGGCCACATGGGGGTGTTCCTCTCCTAGCAAGCGTTTGCTAAGGTCTAAGGATTGCCGGTAGAGGGGTTAGGCCTCTTGGTACCTGCCCTGGCTGTCGTACAGTCCTGCCAGGTTGTTGAGGCTGGTGGCCAA
>NZ_JAAHGN010001043.1:0-2620 GCF_010672485.1 Moorena sp. SIO2C4
TAGAATCCCTGGCTAGCTCCAACAAACTAGTAGGTAACGTCTCTGCCTTGGATTCCAACTGGACTCGTCAGGTGGTCTTGGTCACGACTCGCGATCGCTTAGATATTCCACCAATTCAGCATTTTTGTAAACTGGTGCGTCAGCTGGACATGCCAACAGTTCAGGCTTGGAACCTCCAGCTGCCAGCCCTTGCTCAAGCTTGATCACTGTTTCCAGCTTTGGACTAATCACCGATGAGTAATGCCTTCAGGGAATTATTAAAGAAAGTGGGCAGTGGTGTGCACACTGGCAAAGCGTTAACTCGTGAGGAAGCCACCACTGCAACCCGCCTCATGTTGACACAAGAGGCTACACCAGCGCAAATTGGAGCATTTATGATTGCCCACCGCATCAAACGACCGACCAGTGAAGAACTGGCAGGGATGTTGGATGCTTATGACCAACTTGGACCAAGGTTACACCCCTGGGACATCAACCATGGGCAAGATACCTCTCGGTCAGTTTCTTCTTCTCCATCCCTGGGGGTTACAGCGTTAGGAACACCCTATGATGGACGAAGCCGTACTGCACCAGTCACACCCCTGACCGCCTTAGTCTTAGCTACTGCTGGGGTACCTGTGGTCATGCATGGGGGAGATTGTATGCCCACTAAGTATGGAGTCCCCTTAATTGAGATTTGGCAGGGATTGGGCATGGATTTCTCCCAACTTTCTGTGCCCCAGGTGCAACAAGTATTGGAGACAACTGGCTTAGGATTTATCTATTTACCCCAGCATTTTCCCCAAGCTCATCAGTTAGTTTCCTACCGCGACCAAATCGGTAAACGTCCACCCATAGCAACCATGGAACTCCTCTGGTCTGCCTATAGGTCTGCTGATCAAGCAGAGACTCATTATGTGGCCGGGTATGTTCATCCACCTACAGAAAATCTGTTTAGACAGACATGTCAGCTGCGTCTGGTCAAGAATTTTACCTTTGTCAAAGGCTTAGAGGGTAGCTGTGACCTACCACGCGATCGCACTGCCATCATAGCGATTAGTCAACCATCAGCCAGTCAAGGGTTTGAACGTCTGCTACTCCATCCGAGTGAATACGGTTTGGCTGGCAAGGAGGTACCGTTTGAGTCAACCACTAAACTGCTGGCACAGTACCAGGAAATCCTAAAGGGTAAATCCAACCCATTGATGCCAGCCGCGATCTGGAATGGTGGCTTTTATCTGTGGCGTTGTGGTGTTTGCCCAGATTTTAGAGCAGGTCTGGCCAGGGCTGAAGATTTATTCACCAGTGGTAATGTGGAGCAAAAATTTAAGGAAATTGTTGATTACTTACACAAGCTTAAATAAACAGAAGGTAAGTATTCAACTATCAGCTATCAGCTATCAGCTTATGTGCTACTTGATGTGCTTATGGGCTATGGGCAATCTAAATGAAGTCCCAGCGTCGAAGCCTGTGCCACCCACGCTACTTGATGTGCTTTTGAATAAAACAAGTAAGCATTGGTTTAATCTCTGTTACGTCAGCCATTCCCTTAGCGTGAGCCAAGGGAATGGCTGACGGCTGACGGCTGACGGCTGAATGCTTACACTCAACCAAATTACTGAACCAAGGTTCTTGCCGGAGGTGGCGCAAAGGTCGGAGACAATTGGGAGGGATATTGATTAACAGAAATACAAGTGTTTAGAGCCTTGTCAGGGCTAGCGACATTGGCACTATTCAAGCCAATAACACATTCAGAAAATTGCTCTGGCAGGAGGCTACGACGGCAGTGATCCAGCACTGAGTTAGCATTTATGTTTTCAATCTTATTGTCAATATCAACCACACAGCTAGCCAATTCCAAAGGTCGTCGGACTCGTGTACAAGCACCTAAGGCTTTTTGGCCTGCTAATGAGGTCAGTACCTTAATTTTCAGTACACACAAGGATAAATCCTCAGGTTGTAGTGCCTCTGAACAAGCTTGTGATGCGATTTCTGAAGTGATATTGGCCGCTTTAAGATCTTTGGCACACAAACTAAATTGATTCCCAGCAGTGGCAGCACCATTAGGAATCCCTAGGGTTACTAGGCCAGCGATTGCCAACTGAGTAGTACAAAATTTCAATAAAGATGTATGTCTAAACCTGCTTTGCTGCTTCATAATTAGTCTTAGTGGATAAAATTTTATAAGCTATCAATTATAAACGCTCAATTATAAACAATCAAGGTATTGATTATGTTAGACGTTGATTAGGGTTCCGTGGTAAATCCATCACTAACTACCAATCAACTTAGCTCGTTTTTAACAACTTGCTATGATAGTCGATATTTTCAACCCCTAATCTGACAATTAGTCATTCTTTGTAAGCTATCTCTAAGGTAAGCTCTCAGCTCTCAGCTCTCAGCTCTCAGCTCTCAGCTCTCAGCTCTCAGCTCTCAGCTTTTGAATAAAACAAGTAAGTATTGGTTTAATCTATGTTACGTCAGCTGACCGCTGACCGCTGACCGCACCTCAAGTAGCGTGCGCGTAGCGCATATGCTTACTCCCTAAGGAATATCTAATCTGTTTATACCTATGCCTATGCGATTCTACCAGTTTTTAAGTCAAACAGTTCGCTCACTTTACTCTAATAGGCAGGGGACT
>NZ_JAAHGN010001044.1:0-2617 GCF_010672485.1 Moorena sp. SIO2C4
GTGTAATCGGGGGTTAGTAGACAGTATTGAAAAGTATCACATAGTCTATCAAAGTATTAAATTAGTTGTTAGACTATATTCATGGCATTAATACCAATCCGTAAGGCGGTCGAACTTACGGGACTCTCCAGGAACACTTTGCGGAAGTACGCAGATAATGGCATCATCAAATGTGAACGAACCCCAAGCGGGTACCGTCTCTTTGACACAACTAGTTTACTCAGCCTTGGAAAAAGTAAAGGAAACAGAGAAGCTACGATCTGTTACTGCCGAGTCAGTAGTAACAAACAAAAAGACGACCTCGCCAGACAAATCGCCTACATGCATTCGCTCTTCCCGGAAGCGGAAATCGTCAAGGACATCGGTTCAGGACTTAACTACAAAAGAAAAGGTCTTAGAATCATATTGGAACGGCTTATGCAAGGAGATCAGCTCACAATTATTGTTGCCTGCCCTTGCAGACTTACCAGGTTCGGGTTTGAACTCTTTGAGTACTTGGTCAGTATCAACGGTGGAAAAATCTTGGTTCTCGACAACCATGAAAGTTGTCCAGAATCGGAACTTACCGCAGATCTTCTATCCATCATTCACGTCTTCTCTTGCCGCGTCCACGGACTCCGAAAATACGGCAAAAAAATCAAAGAAGATGCGAGTCTTCCTAAACCCTGAGCAACGATTGGCCGTAGGCCACGCTACGCGAACAATAGTTCGCCAGTGGTTTGGAGTGTCCCGTTATGTTTTTAATAAAACTGTCAAAATACTTTGCTCCGTAGGAGCCGCTACGCGAACATATGGCGAAGTTAAAGCTAACTGGAAAGCCATTAAGACTGGAATATTAAATGACCTACCCGAGTGGTGTAAGACAGTACCTTATCAGATTAAATCTATAGCGATTAAGGATGCTTGCACTGCTGTCAGGGAGGCAAAGAAAAAATACAAAAAGACTGGACAGATAAATCGGGTAAGATTTAGATCTCGTAAAAATCCTGTTCAGTCTTGCTACATACCCAAGTCTGCTGTCTCTAGCAAAGGGATTTACCATACAAAACTGGGTGAATTGACCTTCGCTGAGACACTTCCAGGCGATATCGGAGATTGTCGATTAACTAGCACTAATGGGGACTATTATAGCAGTCGCCAGGGCAGTTAGGACATGACAAAAGTCTCACACCCTTTGTAAGCGCAAGAGTTTGACTTCTGACTTCTGACTTCTGACTTCTGACTTCTGCTATATCTGACAGTCCCCCACAAGACTACTCAAGTAAAAACCGAGAACCAAGGTATAGTAGTAGCCTTAGACCCTGGTGTTAGAACGTTCTTGACGTTCTAAGGGCGAAAATTCTATTGGGAAAATTGGTTGTGGGGATTTTTATCGGATTCAACGACTTTGCTCTCACCTTGATAGCCTTTTATCAAAAATAAGTAAGGCAAAAAGAAAGCAAAAACGCCGAATGAGAAAAGCTGCCAGACGAATAATTATCAGAATTCAGAATCTGATTAACGAATTACATCACAAAGCTGCCCGCTTCTTAGTTAACAACTTCGACGTCATACTACTGCCCACTTTTGAAACATCTGAAATGGCCAAGAAGGGAAGCAGGAAGATCAGGTCTAAAACTGTTCGTAATTTGCTTTCTTTTGCTCATTATCGCTTCAAAGAGTTTCTCAAGCACAAAGCCTTAGAAACAGGAAAAACAATGGTAGACGTCTGTGAAGCCTATACTAGCAAAACTGTTAGCTGGACAGGTGAATTGATCAATATTGGTGGCAGTAATAAAATTAAATCAAAAATCGATGGGCGATCTATGGATTGACCTTTGGTCACGCTTTCGGCAAAGCCGACGCTGCTTGAGGTGCGAACGTGACATTAATGGCGCTCGTGGGATATTCCTGAGAGCTTTGGTAGATACACCCTGGCCCTCGTAATCAGCTTGCATTGGCGAGCCAAAATTGACTTTCTGGGAGATTATGGTAGCTAAAAAGTATCGGTTTTACCATAATTATTGTGTCTTTAGTGATAGGGAGCAAGTGATCGGGAGCGGGAAACTAGCGTGCGCCTGGCCAAAGTTCTGGCTTCCAACTTTTTGGTTAATTTGGGTTTGACCACTTTTTTGATAACACAAAAAACTTAAATAACACAATTAATCCCTAAAATGGCGGGAATTATTTTTATAATGGAGCATGTATCCAAATCAACATAAATCAATTAGGAGTTCAGCATTTGCGCTACATATAGTAATGATGCAACCACTGCGCCCCTACAATTAGCGTTGAGGAACACAAGCAAGGGTAAGTCCTGTCAATAAAAACTAATCACAAATGACTACTATTAGTTACCGATTCCTGGCAACAGCCGCAATATAAAGGAGTTTTATCAATGAGGCGATGGCGACCCATACTGTTGCTTGTGGCTTTTGTCCTAACTATAGTTCTCTGTAACTGCGTTAGCCCTTCTAATTGGATTGGGAAAAATACCCCTGAGAGTCCTACTCCTACTGTGTCTGAGAGTCCTACTCCTAGTATTTCCCCGAGCCCTACTCCCAACCCTACTCCAACTCCTACTCCCAGCCCTACTCCCAGCCCTACTCCCAGCCCTACTCCAACTCCTACTACAACA
>NZ_JAAHGN010001045.1:0-2616 GCF_010672485.1 Moorena sp. SIO2C4
AGTTTTGTAGGGTGGGCAAGGGGAAATAAATTGGTTAGAGCCCTTAAGTTGACCAATTACCTTGCCCACCCTACAGGATCTGACTTTTTGGTGGGCAAAATTCCTAGAGTTTTCCCTACAGCTGATCTGTGCTCACCTTTTGCCCACCCTACAGATCTGACTTTTTGGTGGGCAAAATTCCTAGAGTTTTCCCTACAGCTGATCTGTGCTCACCTTTTGCCCACCCTACAGGATCTAAATTCTAAATTCTAAATTCTAAATTCTAAATTCTTCATTCTAAATTCTAAATTCTAAATTCCTTGGGAAACAAAACCAGCCCAAAAGAAAGGATGAGCAAAAGGAAAATCTTCCTTACTCAAAGACTCCAAACGCTTTTGCTGTATCTCGAATTTATCGACAATTGTGACCCACTTATCCAACTCTTCCTGATCTCCCTGATCTTTGGCATTCTGTTTAGCAGTATTGGCCTCTTTTAACTTTTGTTCCAGATGTTCCGTTAACTGAGTCTGATAATTATCAGCAAACTCCTTTCCGGTTAAATTGCGCAATTTAATTTGCCCTTGCTGTAGTGCTTGGGAGCGGCTCATCCCTGACCGGCGGCCATGGTAGTAAAAAATCGCTAATAAAGCACTGGCCAAATCATCTACGGACCACTGGGTACTAACCACACTCCTGGCTCCAGCACAGAGAAAACCGGTAGCTAGACTAAGCAAGTCATCAGTAATGTCGGTAACAGTGAAATTAACCTCGCAGGCTGAGGCAAAAACTTCGGAAAGATTGGGCATGCGCCAACCAGGAGTTAAGAGTTGACCCAGGGTAAGGGAACCATCTCCTAACCGTAAATGAGATTCCAAGAGCTCCATGGGGTTAGATTGGGCATGATGGCTGGAGTGGAGGATATGCACTTGCTGGGCTAAGGTGTGGTATGATTTGACCGTGGCATTCCGTCCTTGTAAGCGCTGCTTAGCAGGAACCTGATACATTTCCGCCAGGGTTTTGCATTCAAAACTGGTAAAGGGCAGATCCTCGGTAGCATCTTCGACTATACCCATTTCTTGACCTGGGATTGCTGGGCGTTGGTGGCAATAGTGGAGGATTTGGCAACTGGGAACCAAGCGAATACGAAAGCGATCGCATAAATAAGTAGTGTTGGTAACAGGTTTAGTGCCAGAGGATTTGGAGGATTTGCTGGCGAAGACCATACCCCGATTTTGGGCAAGAGAACTCTTTTCTTGCTCTGCTGCTAATAAACCCTCTTGCTCTCCCCGTTTTAAGGGCAACGCCGCAAAAGGAATCTGATGTAAATATCGATAAGGCACAATAATCAACTCCTCAATCCCAGTCAGATAGTGTCCCACCAGCTCCTGCAACTGCAAGCGCTCAGCAAGTTCCTCAAGAAAATCCCCTATCTTCTGTTTCCATTCACTTTGTGCCTCAACATAGGGCTTGAACCAATTATTGAAGATCCAAATCTGTAAAGTTTTCCACCCCTGTCCTTGACAAGTGAAAACTTGAGGACTGCGATCCTTAAACAGGATAAAAATATGGGTATGCTCTCTTGTTGTGTAAAAACTAAGCAGAGCAGTGGTTGATTCTTCGATTAACTGCTGCATTTGCTCCCAATCGAGATGCTCCACCTGGACTTGTCCTGCCAAAACCGGGTCATAGCGGCGCAGTTGTTGCCAAACTTGCTGTTTTTTTGCCTCTAATTCCTGGATTTCTTTCTGGTATTGTAATAAAGCTTCCCTAGTCAAGGATTGATCAGATTGTTTCACTGGCATTCCCAATGACATGGTTTTATTAGGACTTCCTGCTAGAACTGGAACAACCTCCGAAGCAGAACCAAAACGGAGGAGATTGATACGCTGTTGCAGTTCCTCGTAGTCCTGCAAAAGCTGTTTTACTTCTGGGACAATTTCTCCTCCTTGGTAGAGTTCATTACTAGCCATCATATCTACCAAGCGTTGGGCACGAGAACGTTCAGTATATTCCAGTCCTTTTTCGATCTGACCTAAATTGAGGCAAGCTTGTACTATGTTGCCATATACGTAAATGGAATCAGCAAGAATCTCTTGGCGACGCTCCTCATCAATTGCCCAACTCCGGCTTTGTTCTACCGCTTGGATAGCTAGGGCGTAGCCTTCGATAGCTAGTTGCCAATTGTTATTGTCCAGAGCAAGGTTACCTAAATTGCAAGCTGTGTGCAGACAATCGAGAGGGAAGTTTTCTGGAGTACGGATTTGTAGGGAATTTCTATAATGAGCGATGGCTTGTTCAAGATTATCGGCTCTATCTCCTTTGATTTTTTTATAGGCAACACCGAGATTGTTTTGAGTTGTTGCCCAATCTTGGGGAAATGCCGACTTTGTAAAGATTTTTAGGGCATTTTTATAATGAGCAATGCCTTGTTCTATATTATCAGATTTTTCCCCTTTTATTCTATCAGAGTAGGCATTACCGAGATTGTTTTGAGTCATTGCCCAATTTTGGGGAAATGCGAACTTAGTATAGATTTGTAGAGCATTTTCATAATGAGCGATGGCTTGTTCAATATTATCAGCTCTCTCCCCTTCTATTCCGTTACGGTAGGTATTGCCGAGATTTTGTTGAATCCCT
>NZ_JAAHGN010001046.1:0-2616 GCF_010672485.1 Moorena sp. SIO2C4
CCAGAAAGATAAGTGGCAGGCTTGACTCCAATTGCTGAATGACCACTTCTCACTCGGACCACAATAGATTGAACCTTGACCGTTTTGTACCGGATTATCACGATTTATTACGGTTTAAGAGTATCCCAGTATTTTTTTAGTCAGCTGGCTAAGCCTAAAGTAGTGCGTAATATTCTGTTGCAAGCCTACTGTCGTCCAGAAGCCGTCACTGATGAACTGGTTGATCTAATCATGGCACCAGCAGCTGATCCCGGTGCAGCTGATGTTTTTATTGCCTTTACTAGCTATTCTCAAGGACCACTACCAGAAGACCTGATCCCAATTTTGCCTTGTCCTGCGATCATACTATGGGGCAGCAAAGACCCCTGGGAACCCATTGACTTGGGACGAGAATTAGCGAAATTCCCCACTGTAGAAAAGTTTATTCCTTTAGAAGGTTTGGGTCATTGTCCCCAAGATGAAGCACCAGAGATAGTCAACCCGATTTTGCTCAATTGGATTGGGGAAAATCCGGTTTAAGGTTAGCTGGTTGAAGGTTATTAAAGGGTTGAAAGTTAGCTGGTTGAAGGTTGAAGGTTAGCTGGTTGAAGGTTGAAGGTTAGCTAGTTGAAGGTTTAAGGTTTAGTAAGCATTCAGCTATCAGCTCTCAGCTATCAGCTCTCAGCTATCAGCTCTCAGCTCACAGCTATCAGCTATCAGCTCTCAGCTCTCAGCTATCAGCTATCAGCTCTCAGCTCTCAGCTTTTGAATAAAATAAGCTGACGGCTGACTGCTGACTGCTGACAGGTAGTAGGGTGGGCAAATACCAAGCCAATGACCATTTAATCTGGAATTCTGTCATTTGCCCACCCTACAATAACTATAGCTTTTGAATAAAATAAGCTGACGGCTGACCGCTGACGGCTGACCGCTGACGGCTGAATGCTTACAAGGTTTAATGTTGAAGGTTACCCAGTTGAAGGTTTAAGGTTTAATGTTGAAGGTTACCCAGTTGAAGGTTTAAGGTTTAATGTTGAAGGTTACCCAGTTGAAGGTTGAGTTAACAACAATCGCGATCGCAAATCCGCCAACACCCCCCCAACTAACCTAACATTCAACCTTGGCCTTTCGGCCACGCTACGCGAACAACCCTTTAACAACCTTCAACCCTTTAACAACCTTCAACCTTCAACTATCCTTAACTGGTACCAGCTCTAATTGATAGCGATAGAGAGCCACAGGTTTTTCCAATGCTTTAAAGTAATCGGGGTCTTGTGGTGAAAGGTAAACCGCTGTGACTTGGTCAGCTTTAATGATCGGAGTAGGTGATTTATGGAACTGATATGCTGTTGTGGTTTCTACTTCGTTGAAAAAAGGTCGGCGAGTACCGCGAAAGACTTGGTTGACAACTTCTGTAGCATTGAACTGATCCGGAGCTGGTATTTCAGAAGCACGTCCAGTAATCACCGAAACTAGTTGGCTCCCGGTGCGCAGAATGGTAATCTGACGATTAGGGGAATTGGGGTCTACTTTGACGGCTCTAATTATGCGATCGCCTAAGTAAGCCCTAGCAATATTCAACCCATTGAACGCTCGGTCAGCAACCACCTCTTCAGCAACCACCTCTGAGGTAGGTTTTAATACTGATCGATTTTTTCTAGAACGTCGAGTTCTAAACGGAATAAACCAATCCCCAAGCCCTGAGCTTGATTTCCCAACTTGTTGAAACCGCACCAGAAAACTAATTGGTTCTTTTAGATGACTGCGATTACCTTCAAATCCTGGTGTCACTATTTCTGGTGCTAGAGGTGCTATCTGCTCGATCAGGGTGCTGGTAACTTTCCAAGTTCCCTTCATCCAAGTGGGATATACCAAATCCCCGGTCGCCGCTGTGACTGGTGGTTTGCTTTTCCAATCGGGAAACTGACCTAAACGCTCAGCTAACTCTCCTGCCTGAGCCTCACCACCAGCCAGAAGCAAGGTTAAAACCAGACATAATCCCAGAATTCTTCTCAAACCAAAATTCCTCTCACCTTAGACTGTTCAGCTATCTTGCCCGTAAGGCAGGTCGCCCCATCTAATCAAGAATCAAAGCAAGAGGGGAGTGCTGACCATTACCATTTTAACTTTGGGTGTCTGCGCTATCGGTGTTTCCACTGAGATATCCTTTTAGATATTCTTTAGCCTAATCTAGGGCTAACTGTCAAGTATAGTTCACTCTCGCGAGAACTGTCCAAAATTTGTAGAGTTCTTCCTAATCAATAGATTTTACTTAATTTTATTTCAATTCCTGGTAATTAAAAATTATTCTAATCGGCTTACCATAAGATAGCTTTAAACTATGTGGCTATATCAAAAATATTTAGTGAAGTTAATATAAATTAACGGGAACAAAGTTAATCAGTAATGTTCATAATAAAAGAGTATATATAATACTAGTGTATATACTTAGATCTTCATAAAGGCTTCAAAATTTCAGTTAAGCTCACCAGCCTGATGTTTACCAAACCCTGACTCAGAGTAGTATTCCCCTCAGTAGTGTCATTCAGTGTCATTCAGTGTCATTCAGTGTCATTCAGTGTCATTCACTCCTAAGCAGCTTATACCCCACAGTGCATCTGACCCCAGCTAAAAATA
>NZ_JAAHGN010001047.1:0-2615 GCF_010672485.1 Moorena sp. SIO2C4
TGGTGTCAACTTCATCGTCTGGTTCCGGGGTTTTATCTTGTACCGCTTGCGTGACTTGCTTTTGATATTTTCGGAGTCCGTAAAGCCTAGCAGAGAAACAGTGGAGGATGGACAGGATATCTTCGACGAGCTCTTGTTCTGGGGAGAGTTTGCGTTCATTGAGAACCACGAGCTTGACTCCACTTTTTTGGCATAACCACTCAAGTAATGGAAATCCAAATCGGACTGCTCTATCTGGGTATGCGACCACAAATGCCGAGATATCACAGCTGTATATTCGTTCCAATATTTTGAGGAACTTTCGCCGTTTAAAATTGAGTCCCGATCCAACTTCTGAAACAACTTCAGCATTTGGGTATTTTGACCGTAAAAATTCAGCTTGTCGATCAAGGTCATCTCGTTGGGAGTGTGTAGAGACTCTTGCATAACCGACAATGGGCTTACTCTGCGGATCTTCCCCTTCAATACAGAACCTTCTTTGATTGCCCTGAGTTCTGATGCTGTCAAGTTTTCCGTATTTGTCCCATCTTCTGAGGGTTGTAATGGAGACACCGTAATATTCGGCTGCCTCTTTTGGGGTGACATATTTTTTCATAACGGCTTAACCTCTACAAATCTATACTAAGAGATTTGGAGATTTATGACAAGGTTTGGAAAGATTATAGGCTAATAGCTACACCTCCGGACTTACTATGCCAAAATGCTACTTAAAACAACTGCCAAGATAGTTATACCTAGATTTTAAACTTCCCCATGGTAAATAAAAGGTTAATAGGGTGAGACCCCGCATTTTCCAAAGGAGCGCTAGGGAGCGCACACAAAAATACTGTCCAAAATTTCCTAACAATAGTTTTGGACATCCTAGGAAGGAATTTAACCTATTTAACCTATATTTAACCTATATTTAACCTAATAGGTGGTAAGCAAGAGCCCCTATTATTAATTACCTCAATTCATCCCTTCCAACAAAGTTTGTACTTTACCATCCGGGTGTAGCAGCACCCGAATTTTTGGTATACCTTCCCCTTCTAAAGGGGAAACAAAGGATTCACCGATCAGAGGTATGGGGGCGTTATCTATATAGGTTTTGGCTGCTTGCCCAAGGGGAATTATACGTCGGATTGTACCATTATTATTTAACCACAAACTATAGTTCAAGGTTTTCTGTAGCCCTTCGGGAGGTTGCCAGCGCTCCTGGAAATATCGTCTAGCTTCTGCTACCTGAGAAATCTTATCCAACAGGGTATTTTGAGATATCTGATTCGCAACGGTAGGCTCGGATGGTTTTAAGGAATCAGAAACAGGGCTACTCGGGAGATTCAGTCCAGGCACAGCTTGATCGATAACAGGGCTACTCCCGACATTTAGTCCAGGCACAGCTTGATCGATAACAGGGCTACTCCCGACATTTAGTCCAGGCACAGCTTGATCGATAATTCTAGAGGTAGAAGAACCTCTCTGGAGACTGGACACATTCTGTTGAGGAGCAGGGATGGCTTGAACCGCCACATTAGTAGTATAAGACCTAGAAGAAGTAGAAGTAGAAGTAATAGAAGTAGAAGAAATAGAAGACTCGGCCTCAGGGATTACCACTGTTTCTGTGGGGATCGATAGACTTTCTCTAGAGGAATCCTGAGTTGCCACGTCAGTAGGAGAGGGCGCTGGTTTAATCACTGGCAATTCTGACACAGTTTGTACTACAGCGATGGGACTGGGTGGAGTTGGTTTGGGTTGGGTATTTGCATCAGCAGTAGGTACATTGGTTTTACTAGCCTCAGAAACAGGTGCATCACCGTTACTAGCCCCAGGAGCAGCAGCAGGACTAACAGCAGAACTAGCTACAGGACTAGTAACAGAACTAGCTACAGGACTAACACCAGAACTAGTAGCACTCAGTTTAGGAGAGTCTGGTGTCCTAGCTGGAGCAGGAACAATCTTGAGCATCGGACGTGAATTCGGGCGTGAGGCTATTGCTGGCGCAGTGCGTACTGGTGCTGGAGAGGGTGGCTTAACGGGAGGCGGTGGCGGAGTGCGTACTGGTGGAGAGGGTGGCTTTACAGGAGGCGGTGGCGGTAACTTGGTTCCTGGGGACAGACGGGGTGGCACCGACGGAGTTGGGATGGGAGTGCTCGGTGCTGGGGGAACCTGGGAGATGGCTCGCTTTTTCCCAATCTTGCTGGAGTCTAATGCTGTTGTTTGTGATTGTGCTGTTGTTAGTGTTTTCGCTTGCTCAACAGGCTGAGGTTTATCAAGCAACTTAATCACTGCTGCTGTTACACCCACTGCCAACAGCATCGATGCTGCTGTACGCATCCAACCGGATGATTCTGGTTTCCAACTAGGCTGATTGAGTTTTGGTAGGGATACTACTTCAGCCGCATATTCATCCAAAGCGGTGGCTAGATCAAACAGCTGTGTAGCACTTAAATCAACTACTGACCCAGATTCTTCATTAGCCAGCTTACCCACAAACAGGCTATGGCTCAGTAACCCTTTCGATTGCAGATGGATTTCCTGAGTTGGAACTGCTGTGGCATTTTCTTCCTGAGGGGTTGGAAGAGTTAGGAGAGTTAAGGGAGTAACCTCAGCCGATCGCGTAGCGTGGCCTACGGCCT
>NZ_JAAHGN010001048.1:0-2614 GCF_010672485.1 Moorena sp. SIO2C4
TACCCAATTGAAAACTGCTATATAATAATGAGGCTGATTTCATAGCGGATCAGTGCTCTCGCCGGTATTCAACCGGTTGAGTCTGGACGTACTTATATATAGTCATCAGGTGTTTGCCCCAAAAAATGGTATGAAGCAAAATCTGCGATAATCTCGCCCTTATTTGCTTACTGATCCTTGAAATCAGTGTTCACAGTCATTAAAAAGCCAAAAATCGCAGCCTGAGTATTAAATATGGCTAGCCCCACTCTAAAAACAGGTCAACACCGAGAAGGTAGCTGGTATTTTCCGCTGCGACTGAACTTGGTTCTGCCACTGGTGACTAGGCGTTGCGTGGCAGCGCTTTTGGAAGTATCGCTGGTAACTACTAGTGCATTGCTCCCTTACGGGATTGGTTTGTATGCAGAAAAATACTCGAAGGCAGAACCGGTTCCCCTTAACCCAGTTTTGGGGGCAACCCAGAATGCGATCGCAAAAACTCTAGCTTACCCCCGCCTACAACTAACCAAGCGAGTCACTCCCCTGACCAATTTTTTTTGGTGTGCTTCGTTAGTGATGCCAGTAGGAGTAACCCTATGGCAACTTTATCTGCTGGGAAAAACTGGTCAAACTACTCCCAAAGGTTGGTTTGGAGTGCGAGTGGTTACCGCTTCGGGAAAACCCCCTGGTTTGATCGGTGCGGTGTGGCGTGAGGCAGTGGGACGCTGGGGATTACCACTGGGAAGTGCTTATTTACTCTGGCGCTACACTGGAGCGTTTCCTGACTTGGTGATTTTGTTGGGATTGGCAGGATTGATGCTATTGGCAGAGAGTTTTTGTTCTGTATTAAATCCTCAACATCGCAGCCTCCACGACTACATAGCCGGAACTTATGTCTCGGATTCCTCTCGGTTGCTCTTACCGTACTGGTCAAGTTTTGAATCCTCCCCAACACCCGAGTATGAAGAGGTTGAGCTAGAGGAGGAAACTGATGGGCAATGGTCTAATCACCAGGAAGCTACCTCGGGTTACCGTAGCGCAACAGTTAATCCCATTACCCTGATCTCATTATCGCAACAGCACTCCCCCAATCTTTGGTTGTGGATGCGCCGACATCCCGGTCTTACTCTGCTAATTGTTACCTTTGGCGGGATGGGTTCTGTACTGGGCACGTTTGTGGGAACCCAAATCTATATTCAAAGTCAGGCCAATTGGCGAGCGTTCAATCAGCAGAAAAATGAGGTCTTTCTGACCTTAGTGAAACAATTAAGCTCTACTGATAGCACTGCTCAAGAAAAACGTTTGGGATCAATTCTGGCTCTAGGTAGGATAGACGACCATCGTGCTGTACCGTTTCTGGTGGATTTGCTGGGTCAGGAAAATACCCCTAGCTTGATTGATACCCTCCAACAAACTTTGGTCAGTAAAGGTGTTCAACCCCTTCCCCATCTACGAATATTGAATCAATCTTTGGCAAACGACCAGAAAACCCTAACCAGGGAAGGTAAACCAGGGGTTGGGGGAGTGCTAGCGGTGCGGCACCGAGCAACTAAGCAAGCTATCTCGAAAATTCTGACTATCTACGACGGTCAAGTGCATAATGCTAACCTGAGCTATATTAACCTCAGTAAGGTTAATCAGGGTTATGGCTATTTTAATCCAATTCTGGACAACCTGAATTTGTCGGGCATTAATTTCCGCTACGCTAATTTGTCCGGTGCTAATTTGCAGGGTAGTCGCTTCTATGGCCCTGGTGAGGATCAACATTTTGGCACTTTTGATGATTGGGTCAGCGACTTCAGCGGAGCTGATCTGAGGGCAGTTAACCTCACTGGTGCTATTCTCGATAATGTCTTGATGAATCGCACCAATTTAATCGGGGCAACCCTGAACCGAGCTAGATTTTATAACAGCAGCCTGATCGGTGCCAATCTCAGCAGTGCCCAGTTGATTAATGCTGATTTCCGTAGAGCTATCTTAGAAAATGCTAGCCTGACAGGAGCCAATTTGGGGGAAGCAAAATTCAGTCTCTCTAGTCTCCATGGTGCTCGTTTGGGCAAAGTTAGTGCTGTGAGGAGTGATTTCTCTTCTGCTGATTTAAGTCAATCAAGCTGGCAAGGAGCGAATCTTTCTAGGGCAAATTTGAGTAATGCTAATCTCAAAAATGTTGATTTCAATTCAACCCAATTGGTAGGGGCTAATTTACGCAATGCTAAGCTGTACAATGCTAAGCTACGTTACGCTAATCTCAGTGCTGCGGATTTGCGAGGGGCTAATTTAGCTGGAGCAGATTTTAAGGGAGTTACCTTTGCTATGGCTAAACAGACTAAGGCTAATCAATTTATTACTTTGCCTCCACCTAAATCGAATTTAGCCCGGATCAAGGGGGTTGATTTTGCTAATGTTAAAAATTTAGATGAGCAGCAACTTCGATATATTTGTACCTATGGTGGACTTCATCCTCGATGTTTGTGACACTCTTTTAGAGTAGGGAACAGGGAACAGGGAATCGGGAATCGGGAATCGGGAGTCGGGAATCGGGAATCGGGAGTAGGGAGTAGGGAGTAGGGAGTAGGGAGTAGGGAGTAGGGAATCGGGAGTAGGGAATCGGGAGTCGGGGTAAGCTATCAGCTAA
>NZ_JAAHGN010001049.1:0-2613 GCF_010672485.1 Moorena sp. SIO2C4
TACATCTGGTCTTTTGGGTATGACGCTGAAGCGACAAACTGGACAAGCCACAGCAGTATGCCCCTTTTCGATCAAGCCAGTAATTTATTAGAGTGGCTAGATATCAACGATTTCGGCCAACGTCCATTAATCTTTATTGCTCACAGTATGGGCGGGCTTTTAGTCAAAAAGATGCTCAACAGTGCCTTGACCTTTCAAAAGCAAGCTATTCTTGAGCAGACGAAAGGGGTTGTATTTCTGGCTACTCCCCACACTGGGTCTCATCTAGCTAGTTTAATTGATAATATTGGTGTTCTCGCACAAACCACCGTAAGTGTGGACGAACTAAAAGCTCATCACCCTCAGTTACGGGAATTAAATGAGTGGTATAGAGAAAACGTTCGGAGTTTAGAAATTGCCACAAAGGTCTACTATGAAACTCAGCCTGTCAAAGGGATTTTGGTGGTAGACCCAGATAGTGCCAACCCAGGCATTGAAAAAGTGAAACCGGTTGCGATAGCAAAGAACCACATTGACCTATGTAAACCAGAATCTCAAGATAGTCAGGTCTATCTTGGTGTCAAGAGATTTATCAAGGAATGCCTCAAAAAAAAAGAGATAAGCTTAAATCACCCCAGTAACATTATTAATCATGCTAGGGCCTACTCTGTAGAAGCGTTTGAGTTATCTTGGAACAGTTTGCCACCAGAAGCCCAACAGTTAGGATGTCTTCTGAGTTTGTTTGCTCCTGCTCCTTTTCAGTGGTCACTGGTAGAGACTTGTGTTATCGATGAAAATCAGGAACAATGGTATCAACAACAAGAAGTATTGGAAGAGTTACGCGTTCGCGTAGCGTGGCCTACGGCCAATCGCTTTCTGGTAAATCGTAATTTGTTGCAACTGACCGAACAGCAAACCTATCGGCTTCATCAACTAATGCGAGAATTTTTCCAGACCAAGCTGGCTCAATTACCAGAGGCCGATTGCTACAAGCAACGCTTTTGTCAAGGAATGGTGGCTGTGGCCAAAAAAATTCCCAAGACACCAACTCGCGATCAGATTGCAGCAGTTACCCCCGCCATCCCTCATTTAGCCGAAGCTGCCACAGTCCTAACTGACTGGCTCAGGGATGAAGATTTAATCTGGCCCTTTGTTGGCTTAGGAAGATTCTATTACGGTCAAGGTAGCTATGACCAGGCTGAACCCTTGTATCAGCAATGTTTAGAGATAACTAGAAGCCGCTTGGGTGAGAACCATCCCGATGTGGCTACCATTCTCAACAACCTGGGTTTACTCTACTACTCAATCGGGCGCTATGATGAGGCTAAACCCCTTTATCAACAGGCATTGGAGATTGCCGAACAGAAGTTAGGGCCAAATGATCCTGATACTCGAATCTATCGTCAAAATCTGCAAATTTTGCGCTCTCCTTTATGGACGGGTATATATCGAGCGTGTCTTGCGTTAAAACCCTAGTTTTGTGACTAGACCTTGCAGCATTAGGAACAGATGTGCCATTGCTGAGGGGCGGGATGAATATCAGCAGAGTGGGCATCCTGCCCGCCCGGAAATGAAACAGGCAAGATGCCTGTTCCACCAACATGCCCATTCTAAAAAACTCTTAAAATCATTCTATTATTAAACAACGCCTGATTTTAAGCTGACCACTGACCGCTGAATACTTAAATACTTCGTAAAATAGAGATACATTAAGAAAGCGATAGATATGGCTCCAGTTTCTAATAGCAATACAGCTATAATTCGCACAGAATGGGGATTAACCATTGCCGGAACACGCATCACCCTCTACGATGTGATGGATTATGTCACAGCTCAGTATCCACCAAAATTAATTGGGGATGTTCTTAACCTAACTAAGGAACAAGTAAGCGCAGCCCTATCATACATCGAAGACAATCGTACCCAAGTCGAAGCCGAGTATCAAACTATTTTGCAGGAGGAACAGGAAAACCGACAGTACTGGGAACAGCGGAATCGAGAACACTTTGCTCGCATTGCAAAAATGCCCCCTAAACCCGGTCGAGAAGCGTTGTGGGCAAAACTCCAGGAACAGAAAGCAAGACACGCACAGAAAGCATGATTTTCTTGATTGATCACAATCTTGAGAGACATGCAGTAGTTTTGTTAGGCAACATTGCTAATCAAGGTTGGCTTGAGACTCTCCCCATCCGTTTCGTCTCCTTTCAAGAAGTTGAGCTACCAATCGATAGCAATGATCGAATTGTTTGGCGCTTTGCTCAAGCCAATCAGATGATTCTATTGACAGCCAATCGAAAGATGAAAGGTAAGGATGCATTAGAGAAGGTTTTGCGTGAAGAAAACAAGTCCAATTCCCTTCCTGTCATCACAATTGGCAATGCTGATCGGGTCTTGGATGAACGAGCCTATCGGGATAAATGTGTAGATAGGCTACTTGAAATTGTGATTGAAATTGACAATTATATGGGAGTCGGTCGGCTCTTCATTCCGTAAGATAGCATTGGAAACCAGTGTTTAAGCAAGAAATTGGGCGTTGCTGAATCAACGAATCAATAGGAGTAGAGTGGGCATCCTGCCCGCTGCGCGAAATAGCAGTAGAGTAGGCATCCTGACCGCCCGACCAGTAGAGTGGGA
>NZ_JAAHGN010000105.1:0-11605 GCF_010672485.1 Moorena sp. SIO2C4
CTTGCTTGGTGGACGGGCAGCGTAAGAGATTGTGTTTAATAGCATTACCACCGGGGCTTCCAATGACCTCCAACGAGCTACGGATTTAGCGGAGCAAATGGTAACCACCTATGGCATGAGTAAAGTGCTCGGACCCTTAGCTTACCAGAAAGGTCAGCAGTCAAACTTTCTCGGAGATGGGATGATGAATCCCCGCCGCAATGTCAGTGATGAAACTGCTAAAGCAATTGATGATGAAGTCAAAGAGATTGTAGAAACAGGTCATCAACAAGCATTAGCGATTCTGAACGAGAATCGGGAGTTGCTCGAAACCATTGCTCAACAAATATTAGACACAGAAGTAATTGAGGGTGACAAATTGCAAGAGCTTTTGAGTAAAGTTAAGTCTGCCGAGAAGGAGGCTGCTGTAGTTTAACACCCAATTAGTTCATCCTGTTTAACTAAAAATTAACCACTGTATAGCCATTAAAATGGGGGTGATTAGCACCCCCATTTTAATGAAATAGTTTTAGACTAAAAATCCTCACGGAGTGACAACCCCGTGAGGCTACGGAATTACTCGCTGGTCAAAAAAAAGTAGAAACTTGGCACCAGGCATCAGCAGTTTCAGGACCTGCACATAGCCCTTGGCATCAGCAGGGTTCTCGAACCGAGCGAAAACGACTGGTGGCATCGGTCGTAACAACCTAACCACCACCCATGTCTTGATGCAGTCGCTCATGGGGGAAACCCCCAAGACCGCGCTGCATCGCTGGGTATAGGTGTTGACTATCGGACATAATAAGTTATCTCCTGTAAAGGGGACCCAGAGCCAGCCTATGGCCTTGGAAAACTCTAAGGCTGGCTCTTCCCGTGGATTTTATTTTCCACAATTTCAGTTTAGCACAAAAAGTTTAATATTATAGCATATTTTTTGAAATTTTGTAAATTTTTTTTTTTTAGGGAGCAGGGAGCAGGGAGTGTGGGAAGTATGGGAAGTGTGGGAAGTGTGGTAAATATGGTGAGTGTCCCCCTGATATCGAAGTTTATTGTGGACGAATTAACATCCTTATAACTTAAATAGGTGAATAGTAGTGTTGTTATAAATGGATTATTTGATATTCTAGAAAAAATCGAAAAATGTCCTGGTATGTATATTGATCGTTCTTCGGTAACCGATTTATTTATGTTTTTAGTTGGTTATGAATATGCTCGCAGTGAGATGGATATTGATTTGACTGAAGCAGAAGCAAAATTTTATGATGAGTTTCAACCTTGGCTACAGGAAAAACTGGGGGTTAATTCGGTTACGTCATGGGCTAAGTTAATTATGCTTTCTTGTCATGATGAAAAAGTAGGTTTTGAATCTTTTTTTCGGTTGTTGGCTGAATTTAAACAAAACCATGGCTTGTTAGCTACAGAATCTAGTCATGGTTTAGTTCGTCAATAATAATTATTATTGCTTAAGTTAAAAGATGAATGCTTAGTTTAATAATTATATTTCGATGGTGATAAATAATTAATGAAAAACTATTAAGGATGATTATGGGAAAGTTTAGAGCCCTTGAAGCAGAAATAAATTCTGACTTGGACGAACTAGAGAAGATTTTGGGGTAGGAAATGGGCAAATATGAAAAACTGCTGCAAAAGATTCTTACGGGTACATCCGACAACAACATCAAGTTTTCCGAACTGTGTCAGCTACTCAAAAAATTGGGCTTTGACGAACGAATCAGAGGCGACCACTACATTTTTACCAAGGATAATGTAGAGGAAATCATTAATATTCAGCCTAAAGGTACCAAAGCCAAAGCTTATCAAGTCAGGCAAGTTAGAAATCTAATTGTGAAATACGGTTTAGGAGATAGCGATGTCAATTAAGTATGAATTAATTATCTATTGGAGTGAATCAGACCAAGCTTTTATTGTAGAAGTACCAGAATTACCTGGTTGTATGGCAGATGGTCAAACTTATGTCGAAGCAGTGACTAATGCAGAGGTGGTAATTCAAGAATGGATCGAAACGGCTCAGGAGTTGGGGCGTTATATTCCTACTCCCAAAGGACGGTTAATTTATGCTTAATAGATCCTTCTTAGATCAGATTAGAGCCCATTTTCTTCAGCTGGAGGGGATGCTATCTGAAAGTCTCCCCAGGGTAAACCCATCTAAATTCTCGAAACCTTAATCAGAAATAATAAGCAAAAATACTTATCTAATGACTCTCATATCCAGTAGGTATTTGTAACTAACATGTGTTTACCCTGAACAAAATTTGGAAAGCCTGAACCACCCCAGCCCCTGTTACCACAGTAAATACAGCTTTAAAAGGCAATAAGTTGACGATTTGTGGAGATAATAGGATATAGAGGTAGCTAAATTGCTCAATAAAACTAAATTTGATTAAAAATAAGCGAAAAAGCACCTTTGACACCAGACTAATTAGTCTGCTTTAATCTACTGGCGTGGGTAAAGAAATGTTAACTAACAGAAATTAGTGTTGATTAAATTTGACGGAAACCCCGACTATGACTATTTCTTGATGCACTTGCTCATCAAGAAAACCCGTAAGACGAAGCTGCATCGCTTGTCAAACATTATCCCCATCTGACCACCCGACCATCTCCCTACCTATTTTTTCCAAGGTTGAAACGGCCCTACTAGCACAACAGGTGTACCGGTCGCAATCGGGAATTGAGGAGGGTGATGATTACGGGTATCACTGGTGTGAGTGGGGTTAGCCCGAGCAGGAGGTTAGTAGTAACAAATACCTATTTTAATAGGATGGCTGCCTAATGTCAACCACGAGGAATGATGTCCTTCACCGTAGCAGAGGCTCGTCGTCATGCCTGTATTGCCTCCAGTGGCAGTGCAATCCTCCGCTTTTGGTAAACCTTTAGGACCGATTGAGTCTGTTGTTAACAATACAGTTCTCTAAAAAAATTTGTTGCTACCCCTAGGAAAATTTGTAAATTTTTGTTACATTAATTAAGTAGCAACGCTCAGGTTAGATTATTCACTCCTGACAAAGCAAATCTAAAGAAAATATAAATTCGTCGTTGCTCAAGCGATGCAGCGTCGCGAAAAAGGGTTTCCCCCACTCGCGCTTTGCATCAAGACATTGAAAAATCAATTTAGATCGTCTGGTTTTGGTAAATCCCCCGTTGCTTCCCCAACTTTGGCCGGAGTTGATGCTTTTGTTATCCCCCGGTGCGCTTACAGTCGTCGAATTTAATTCGCTGAAGGTGCACACCGCCAAATTGGAAGGCTAGGGGAATGGAATTATACCGAGCATCAGCAATGCCATGTAAATTTTTCCATACCATTCGGAACACCCAAACAAGTAATATCGCAGCAGCAGAAGTATGGTTCAAGCTAAACCTAATCCAACATCACCAAAGCTCTTTCCTTCAGAGTCAGAGCAAATTATTCAATTCCACCATCCAGAGAAGTACCGCACCTCAGAGTGGTACACCGGTCATGGAGAAATCGCTGCTAGTGGAGACGGTCGCTCTTTTGAAATCTCTGCTACCTATGCGCTAAAGGCAACAGTTAAGTTAGTGGACGGGGTTTTCAACCCTGCCAATCCCACCTTGGCGGAAGTTTACAGTCGTCGCGGTCGTTGTGTGGCAATTGTGGATCAGACCGTAGATGAGCTTTACGGAGCCTCAATTCGCCGCTACTTCGAGGAGTATGAAATTCCTCTAAAGTTGCAGGCTTGCCGTGCTTGGGAATCTGACAAAACTCCGGAAACTGTCCACCGCTTGCTGAAATTTTTAGGTAAAGATGGCTGCGACGTGTCCCGGAACGAACCCGTACTAGTGGTAGGCGGCGGTGTTCTCAGTGACGTAGCCGGACTTGCCTGCGCCCTACAGCACCGACGCACTCCTTATATTATGGTCGGAACCACGGTTGTGGCTGCTATCGATGCTGGTCCGTCGCCCCGCACTTGCACCAACGGTGCCCAATTCAAGAACAGCATTGGATCCTATCATCCTCCGGTAGTGACTTTAGTAGACCGGAGTTTCTTCCGTACTTTGGCGACAGGTCATGTCCGCAACGGTATGGCAGAAATTATTAAAATGGCAGTCACCGATGATCTGGTTCTGTTTGAGTTAATGGAACAATACGGTCCTCGCTTAGTAGAGACTCACTTTGCGACCATAGATGGCGATGAGAAACTGGCAGCGATCGCTGATACAGTAATCTATCGGGCATTGTTCTCCTACATGAAGCATGAAGGAACAAATATGTTCGAGACTTACCAAGACCGTCCCCACGCTTATGGTCACACCTGGAGTCCTCGCTTTGAACCTGCTGCTAAATTAATGCACGGTCATTCTGTCACCATTGGCATGGCGTTCGGCGCGACTTTAGCTGCAGAGATGGGCTGGCTCAAACCAGAAGAACGCGATCGCATTATTGCATTGTGTCGCTCTCTCGGTCTGTCTGTTTACCACCCCATCCTAGAAGATATTGACCTGATGCTTGAAGGTCAGAAAAATATGCGGCGCAAGCGAGGAGAAGGGGGTTTGTGGGCTCCACTGCCGACAGGGATTGGTTCTTGTGATTACGCTCAAGAGGTATCGTCAGGATTGCTAGAAGCAGCCATTGACAAGCATAAGCAATTATGTTCTTCTTTTCCTGATGCTGGAAAAGGCACAGAAATGTACCTCAGTGACCTCGGCCTTGAATAAAAGGAGTAAAAATGACTAACCTACTACAAAGTCCCCCAACTCCAAGGCCCGTAACTCCCTTAGGGATTTTAGTCCAACAGCTGGAAGGGATTGTCGAGATGGCCGAACAGGAGAAAGTGCCCGCTGCTCTGATGGCGTCTCTCCAACAAGCACTAGCCCTAGCCGCTGGAATCGACCCTTACCTTGAAGAATGTGCAACTCCAGAGTCTCCTGCCCTAGCGGCCTTAGCCCAGAAAACGGCAACAGAAGATTGGAGCAAGCTTTTCTCAGATGAAGAAACCGTGCGCCAGTTGGAGCAGGAAATGCTCTCTGGGCATATTGAAGGACAAACCCTCAAGTTGTTTGTCTACATGACTAAGGCCAAGCGCATCCTAGAAGTCGGAATGTTCACTGGATATTCAGCTTTAGCCATGGCAGAAGCTTTGCCTGAAGATGGGCACTTGGTTGCCTGTGAAGTCGATCAATATGTGGCAGACTTTGCCCGTGCTTGCTTTGAAGCGTCCCCCCACAACAGCAAAATTAAGGTGGAAGTGGCTCCAGCTTTGGAAACCCTAGAAAAGTTGGCAGATGCCCAGGAATCCTTTGATTTGGTGTTTATTGATGCCGATAAGAAGGAATATGTAGATTATTTCAAGGTATTGCTAGACAGGGAATTATTGACTCCTGGTGGCTTTATCTGTGTGGATAATACCCTCCTTCAAGGACAACCTTATTTACCCCCAGAGCAGCAGACTCCCAATGGAAGTGCGATCGCTAAATTTAACCAGTTTGTAGCGGATGACCCCCGAGTGGAACAAGTGTTACTACCCTTGCGAGATGGTCTAACTATCATCCGACGCACCTAGATAAATTACGATCAGACAATAAACAAAAGGCAATGGAGCTGTTCATTGCCTTGTTCTTCCCCTAGTAAATAATGATTGCTTTACTAAAAAATATCGGCACCTTAACGTTACTGTTAATTGCCTTACCTCTGAATGCCACTCTTGTCTTTATTTCCCTGGTAATCAATTGGATAACTTCCCCATTTCCCAGACAAATAGCTGTTGAAGGTGCCAAAAACATCTTGATTACCGGGGGCAAAATGACCAAAGCCCTACAACTGGCTCGCTCTTTTCATAAGTCTGGGCACAATGTCTTTTTAGTTGAAACTCATAAATATTGGCTATCTGGTCACCGATTTTCTAATGCGGTTAAAGGGTTTTATACCGTACCAGCACCAGAAAAATATCCCAATGGTTATTCCCAAGCCTTACTAAAAATTGTTCAAAAAGAAAACATTGATGCCTTCATTCCCGTATCTAGTCCAGTAGCGAGCTATTATGATTCCGTAGCTGGAACGTTACTCTCCCCCTACTGCGAAGTCATCCACTTTTCTCCTGACATCACCCAGATGTTAGACGACAAATTTACATTGTGCGAGCAAGCCCGTTGTTTGGGATTATCAGCACCAAAATCCTTCCTAATTACCGATCCACAACAAATTCTAGATTTTGACTTCAAATCAGATGGGAGTCGGTATATTATCAAAAGCATTCGCTATGATTCAGTCTCTCGCTTGGACATGACCAAGTTTCCCTTTGAAGGAATGGAAGATTATGTCAAAAATCTTCCTATTACAAAGGAAAACCCTTGGACAATGCAAGAGTTTATTACTGGTCAGGAATATTGTACCCACAGTACAGTCCGCAAGGGAAAAATTAGACTTCACTGCTGTTCCCCATCGTCTCCTTTCCAAGTCAATTATCAGCATCTTGATAAGCCTGAGATATACTCATGGGTGGATAAATTTGTCAAGGAATTAAATTTGACAGGACAAATTTCCTTTGACTTCATTCAAACCGAAGACGGCACCGTCTATCCCATTGAATGTAATCCTCGCACCCATTCTGCTATCACCATGTTTTACAATCATCCAGGATTAGCAGATGCTTATCTTAAAGATAGTGAGGATGAAAATGAACTACCGATTGTGCCCCGCCCTGACAGTAAGCCAACTTACTGGCTCTATCATGAAATTTGGCGGCTGACTGAGATCAGGTCATGGTCAGATTTACAAGCTTGGATTCAAAAAATTGTCAAGGGTACAGATGCCATTTTTCAAGTCAACGATCCCTTACCATTTTTAACCGTACCCCATTGGCAAATTACCTTACTATTATTAGAGAATTTACGGAAACTAAAAGGCTGGGTAAGGATTGATTTTAATATTGGTAAATTGGTAGAATTGGGTGGGGATTAAATAGCGATAGGCTTAAGATTCGCCCTATCAAAAAAGTTAAGCAATATATGTTACCAAGTAACAGCACTTCGGAAAGGGAATCTACCCTCAATCATCCCACCATCGGTATCATCGGTTGCGGCAATATTGGAGGGCGACAAGCTGCTAATTTTATAGCCCATAGCTACTCGGTCTATGTCTAGGACATCAATCCAGATGCCATGGCTCAGTTGCAGCCTTTAGGTGCCTGTATTGTCGAGAGTTGTGCCGAACTTGCCACTTATGCGGAAATAATCTTTACCGCCCTACCAACTCCAGCGGATGTGATCACAGCTGTGCTAGAGGGTCCGAAGAACCTTTCTCAAGGATTGCGCTCCGGCAGTGTTTACATAGACCTTACCACCAACTCTCCCGAAACCATACTCAGACTTCATGAAGCCATGGAGCAACTGGGGGTTGAAATGTTAGATGCCCCCTTTAATGATTGCCCTGTAGGTGCCCAAAGCAAAGGCGGTATGGGTTTAGCAATTATGGCCAGTGGCTCAAAAGTAACATTCCAGCGAGTGCAGCCTATCCTGGAACTCATGGCTGATCGAGTTCTCTACTGTGGAGAGATTACCACGGGGACTAAATGCAAACTGATCCACAACGCAGTGAATGCTGTTGCAGTCCAAGCCGTGAGTGAAGGAATTACTTTAGGTTTAGCCCAAGGCATACCCCTAGAAATTATTTGGGATACCCTGCGGTTTGGATCCTTTGGTCAGAGTGCTGGCGACATTCATGGTTTACCCCACTATTGGTTTTCCCGGCGCTGTGATGACATCTCTAAGCACCCAGCCTTTACGGTTAAACTACTGCATAAAGATTTGCGGATTGCTCTAGGGATGGCTAATCAGAGTAATATCTGTGTTAACCACTTAAGCTTGACAGTCAAAGACTATGAAGAAGCAGAGCGACGGGGTTGGTCTAACTACGCTACCACCAAAGTCCGCTGCCTGCAAGAGGAGCGAGCTGGAGTCATTGCTAAAGCCGCTCTACCTGTAATCTCCAGTGACACCCAACCGCAACCCCAGTCTACCCCCACGGGGACAGAGAATTCTGCGATCATCAAAAAAGGGATATTCTCTGTGTTGGCTGTGTTAGTACTAGTGATAGGAAGCAACCTTTTTAAATTAGGATTACATTGGCTATTGGAGATCCTAAATTAAAAATAATAATCTAAATTAAAATTATAATTTTCCTCCGCTGGCAAGGTTTAAAATAATCTGTAAATGCTAGGCATTTTACATATAAAAAATTATATGACAGCTACTTTTGCATTTATACTGTTTTTATAACCCTAGTCATATAGTCTATAAACTCGAAACAAAATACAACTAATGATTACTTGGGAAATAGCATAAAAATTAATAAATAAATGAAAGCAATATCAGTAAATTATACATTTTTTTAGGTTAGATTATTTTTAATATATAAAAACTATGAATATCCAAGCAAAAAATTTGCGTATACAATACCTATATTCAGTTCCAATAGATTCTTTGGCTGCATTAATAGGTAGCATAATGTGTCTATCTTTATCACCAATTTTTATACGTTTGAGTGAACTAGAAATGGGACCAAATGCCACAGCATTTAATCGTTTCTGGATTGCAGCTGTTGCCTTTGGACTACTGAGTAACTTGTTAAATGTGCCTCACCAAAATAAGGACACTGAACCTAAACTACAGAAAAATCATCTGGGAGCAGAAAAAAGGCTACTGATTGCAGATGGTTTGCTTTTAGCGATGGCTTTGATAGCTTGGACTTGGTCTTTAACTCAGACGAGTGTTGCCAACTCTAGTATCATGCATAATATGGCTCCCATATTTACTATCTTAGGAGGCTGGCTAGCTTTTGGTCAGCTCTTTGACCGTCGATTTATCTTGGGTATGTTTGTTGCGATCGCAGGAGTAATGTTACTAGAAATAAATGACCTGTTTTCATTTAGAATAGGCCCACAACTACTAGGAGATTTTGGAGCTTTACTCTCAGCAATATTTTTTGGTTTACACCCATTGATTGCAGAGCAACTTCGCACTAAGTTTAACTCTGTGACAATTATGACTTGGTCTTCTACAACCAGTTTTCTGTTGCTATTTCCTGTTGCTGCAATCACCGAAGAGCAACTTTTTCCGAGTTCCGTAACTGGGTGGTTTTCAGTAATTGCCCTAGCCTTCGTTGGTCAAATGTTGGGTATAGGACTTTGGACTTATTGCCTCAAAAAGATATCTTCAGGGTTTGCTAGCCTAGTTGGTTTGATTGTTCCTGTTCTCAGTTCCCTCGAAGGTTGGGCAATTTTCTCAGAACCTCTTAGTTTTTTTAATTTAGTCAGCTTTGTTGTCATTTTAGTGGGAATGTATTTAGCGATTTCTAGCAGGTCTGCTATTAAATCTCCCATTGAATCGGCTAATAGTTAAGTTTAACGACTGAATCTATCAAAATTTGATCTTATCAACATCGCAGGTCAGCTATCAGTTATCAGCTATCAGTTATCAGCTATCAGTTATCAGCTATCAGCTATCAGCTATCAGCTATCAGCTATCAGCTTATGCGCTACGCGCACGCTTCGCCTTTGGCCACGCTACGGGAACAGTTTTTGAAGAAAATAAGCACCTCAAGCAGCGTGAGCTTTAGGCTCACGGCTGACCACTGAAAGCTGACCGCTGTTCGCGTAGCGTGCGCGTAGCGCATATGCTTACCATCGAAGTATTAACATTAAACATTTGTGGTGCCATATAATCAAATGAAGATTTAGTTAATAAGATTAACCATTCCTAGCAATGGTTAATTAACCCCTAAACAAACCTAATGGCTAAACAAGTTGGGATTGCACTGACGTTTATCATCTTCCTGTTGTTATTTACAGCAGTGGGTATTTACTCGGCAACCCGCAAACAAAATACTACCACCGATTATTTACTGGCTAGTCGCAATGTCAACCCTTGGCTGACAGCACTTTCGGCAATGGCAACTGGTCAAAGTGGTTTATTATTCATCGGTCAAGTGGGTTTTGCCTACAAAATAGGCATTTCCTCCCTCTGGCTGACCATTGGTTGGGCAATTGGGGACTATCTTGCTTGGTATTTTATTTTCAAACGGTTGAGACAGCTCTCTGAGGAAACTGCTTCAGATACTGTCTCCTCTTTTCTCAGTCAAAATATGAAAGGCTCCCGTTTGATTGCGATTATCTCTGCTATAATTACTATTGTATTTCTAGGTTCCTACGCCGCAGCCCAACTGGTAGCAGGAAGCAAAGCACTCAATGCTGTGTTCGGATGGAACTATAATTTAGGCATCATTATAGGAGCAGTAATTGTCGTGATCTACTGCTTTTCTGGGGGAATTCGCGCCTCAATTTGGACCGATGCCCTACAAGCAACAATCATGATCGGTTCCTTGTTAGTGTTGTTAGTAGTGGCGGTTGCGAGTTGTGGTGGAACCGGGCAAATGTGGCAATCTTTGGCAGCCATTGATCCAGCTTTAATCAACTGGAATTATTCTCAGCAACCGTGGGGATTTGCGCCTTTCTTTATTGGTTGGATAGTAGCTGGTTTTGGTGTGGTGGGACAACCCCACATTATGGTGCGCGCTATGGCAATTGACTCAGCCGACAACATTGCTTTTGCCAGAAATCTCAAAGCTGCTTTGGGTTTATTAACCTCGATATCGGCTATGGGGATCGGCTTAGCAGGGCGAGTGTTGATACCAGATTTGTTGGCTTCAGGGGATCCTGAATTGGCACTTCCTTACCTATCGTTGAAATTGTTACCAGTAGTTTTAGTGGGATTGATGCTTGCTGGGCTGTTTTCTGCCACTATGTCCACAGCAGATTCTCAAATACTCTCTTGTTCAGCTGCCCTAACCCAAGATATTTTTCCGGCTGCAGCTCAATCTTACAAATTCGCAAAGGTAGGAACCCTAACTGTAACAGCAGTAGTTTTGGCGATCGCCCTACTTGGCAATAACAATGTCTTTGCTTTAGTGACTTTTTCTTGGTCGGCTCTGGCTTCAGGTTTGGGTCCTTTATTAATCTTGAGAGTTTGGCAGCGACCAGTGAATTTCATCACAGCGATCGCAATGATGGGAATTGGGATTGCTACAGCTTTGATTTGGAATTTAGGACTTGATTTGTCTAGTGCGATTTATGAAGTGCTTCCAGGTATGGCTGCAGGAATGGCAGTCTATGGAATTGCTCAGTTTTTAAAACATCCTAAATGATTCCGTTTTTAGTTGTTTAGTTTAGTTCTTTATAAAAGGAGATTATTTATGTCAGTACTTCGCATTCTTCATTTAGTTGGGTCTGCAGACAATGACTTTTACTGTGATTTGTCACGCCTTTACGCCCAAGACTGTATTACTGCAACGGCGAATCCTTCTCTCTACGAATTTCATATTGCCTACATCACCCCCGATCGTCAGTGGCGGTTTCCCCAATCCCTCAGTAGCGAAGACATCGCCGCAGCCAAACCCATGTCCCTCTCTGAGGCTGTAAAATTCATAACAGCACAAACTATTGACCTAGTGCTGCCACAAATGTTTTGCATTCCTGGCATGACTGAATACCGCGCCCTATTCGATCTGCTTAATATTCCCTATGTGGGCAATACCCCAGATTTGATGGCACTAACTGCCCATAAAGCCAGAGCTAAGGAGATTGTGGCAGCGGCA
>NZ_JAAHGN010001050.1:0-2612 GCF_010672485.1 Moorena sp. SIO2C4
TTGGCTATGCCGCCACTAGTTTCTTATTATATCATACTATTTCTGTTTAATTACCCATATTACAAATTTTTCCGCGTCCAGTGCGTCCCCTTTCTCCGGTGCTGACCTAGTCAACGAAGACGCAAATAACGCTTATAAGTAGTTTTTTTACTGGTTAATGCTACCGTTAGGCCAAGTTACCTGATTTAGATTAGTATTCTCGAAATTAGCACCATTGGTCATAGCATCCCTGAGATCAGACCTTTCTAAGTCTGCCCTCGCCAGATCGGTACCATTGAGATTGGCACCAGTCAAGTTAGATCCTTTTAAATCTGTATTACTTAAATTGGCACCAGTCAGGTTAGCACCGCTTAAATCCGCATTGGCTAAATCTGCTCCAGCAAAATCGGCACCAGTGAGATTGGCATTACTTAAGTTAGCCTGACTTAAATCAGCACGGCTGAAATTAGCACCAGTCAGGTTAGCATTAGTCAAATCTGCTCCTGACAAGTCCACATTCGTACAATCTGCTCCACTTAGGTTAGCACCGCTGAGGTATTTATCGATCAGGGGTGTACACTTATTAATATGCCCTGACCCTAGATTATCCCCAAACGCTGTGGATTGGTCTTGAGGCACACTTACCTCTGTTGGCGCTGCTTCTGGGACTGGTGTAGATTCCAATAGCTCCGCTTCTGCGACTCGTCTAGGTTCTACAAAATTAGCTAACCATCCTATACCCGCAAGAGCGAGTAAGACTGTACCCATACCAATCAACATCAGACCAGACCGATTACTATGATGTTTGGGGAGTAGGGATTTAGAATGCGATCGCTTTTTAATCTCAGCAAGGGCTTTTTCCATAAATTCTGGCGGAATTTGTGCCTCTTTACCTGCTTCAATCAACTCCTTTACAGAATAGCTTTGGTTGTGCTGAGCATAGAGTTGAGCCGCTAGGGCGAATACTTGGTGGGCTTGGTCTTCAGGGATACGATCTTTTGGGAGTTTCATAGTTATTTGGAGCGTTGGGAAGCCAGTTAGAGCTGAGATAGTATCAGCGTCAGGCTGTCAAGCCTTTCAGTTTCTAATCTAGCAAGCCAGACTTTCAAGTGTTAATGGTTGGTTAATCGAGGTTGGTGACCTCACGGCTAAACTGATCACGGAAGTGAGGGTAATCTATCCCGCCAGTCAATAAACTTACCTTAAAGTGACGCTGGGCCTATGGTTAATTAGCGTATGCTTTGGATTTATTCTTCTGTATCTTGCTAATACTTGCTAATATAATGAGATCTGTTCGCTCATTTCGCTCATAGTAACGTGGTGACCCTTCCTGTTCAACAAGAGCATCTCTTTAACCGCAGCCTCAACACCATCAAAGGTGTAAAACTACTCTTTGTGGAAGCAGAGCTGCTTTTCAATGTCTCTTGCCCTGATCTTGATGCCCTCAAACAGCAACTGGAAAATCCCTTCTCGATCTTTGTCTGTGGAGAATTTAATGCCGGAAAATCCAGTGTGCTGAATCGGTTGAGTAATGACGAGCTAGCTGCTGTGGGCATACTTCCGACCACAAACTCGATTCAACCCTATTACCCAGAGGGGTTTGATGGCATTGTCTTTATTGATAGCCCAGGCACAAACTCTATCATTGAACGTCACCAAGAACTTACAGAGAATTATCTACAGCATGCTGATATCATCCTGTTTGTCACCTCAGTGGAACGACCTCTGACTAAATCAGAGCTGGACTTTCTCTCGTTAGTCAGTAAGATCTGGGTACGTAAAGTAATCGTTATTATTAATAAAGTGGATCTGGTCACCCCACAAGAGAGTGAACAGATTATCTCACACGTCAAAGATGGACTTCATGATGTCTTTACAGAAGTACCACCTTTATTTACAGTATCAACACGCACTGGCAACGACATCGACACCCTACGAGACTTCCTACTAGAGTTTCTGGCAGAAACCGAAAAAATACGGCTAAAACTTCAGGGTCCTCAGAACTCTTTGTTAGTTTACCTAGAGCAGTTAGAGAAAAAGAACCATGAGGCACGGCAGAAAGTCATTGCCGAAAAGACGATATTTGACCGATCTCTGTTGCGAATCGATGAGCGAATTGAGCAATATGACCTGATTTTTGGTGTCTTTAGAGAAAAAATTCGTGACCTGTTTACCAATCTAATTCAACAATTACATAAAGTAATCCAGGATAATTTCGCCTTCATTAGCCTATTGAAAAAGCGTATTATTAGGGAAGACGACCTACTGGAAGAAAAAGTAGCTAGGGCGATTAAGGAGGTAAAACTTGAGCAGCAGATGGAGGAAATTGTTAAGGAAGCAGCATCAACTCTTGTGAAATATCGAGAACAAATTATTCGGGAAGCTAGGGAAGATTTACAAGTAGCAGCAAGCCTCTCAGAAGACTCGTTTCAGGTTCCCGAACTTAATAGTGGTAAAATTGATACCACTTCTATCTCTGAAAATCTTAAGGTAGCCTCAGAAAAGGGACTCAACAATTTTTTGACCTTGGGAACTGCCGCCGCAGCAACAGGAATTGGCGGACATGTGGTAGCCACTGCTGCACTATTTGATCTGTCAGCTTTTGTACTAGCTCTGATGTTGACCATGTTTAG
>NZ_JAAHGN010001051.1:0-2608 GCF_010672485.1 Moorena sp. SIO2C4
TACTGAATTTAGTCAATAAGCGCCAAATTGGCTTAATCGATTTGGCACTCTTAAGTCTTAAAAGTAAATAAGATTAATCAATACTTAAGCATTCAGCAGTCAGCCGTCAGCAGTCAGCTTATTTTATTCAAAAGCACCTCAAGTAGCACCATCTGTAGCGCATAAACACCTCAAGTAGCGTCGCCTACGGCCAATGGCTGATAGCTGATACGCGACACGCTGATAGCTAATAGCTGATAGCTAATAGCTGACATCAATACTAGCCTCAGGAACGCTACCTAGAGTTATTTGGTAATGGGCTAGGGTTTATAAACGAGTTGTGAACATCCAGAAACCCAAAATAATAGTTATTGTTGGCATCCTGCCTCCGTGATAGTTCACAACCTATTTATAATAGCTATAGGTAATGGGTAATAACCTATGAACTGAGGGATAGCATAAAAACGGTAATTATAACATAAATTATAGGGATTAGACTAATGGTATTAGGTCTTAGGTATAAGCAAAGCAGTTGACAGCCTCCGTGTTTGAGCCGGGGCTAGCAAACGATAGTCTTAATCCTATTGCCTAAAACCTAGAGGCTATAACCTAAATTAGAATAACCATGGCAGACAACCCGATTATCTCCACAGCCAAAGAGAGCCAAGGCTTTTCCCTAACTATTTATAACCAAAACTTTGCCGTAGTCCGGGAACAGCGCCAGCTTTCTCTGAAGCAGGGTACAAACTTAGTACGCTACGAGGATGTGGCAGCACAAATCGACCCGACTTCAATTAGTTTCAAATCCGTGACTGCACCTAATAGTGTGATGGTGCGTGAACAAAACTACCAGTATGATTTACTGAATCCAACAACCATCTTGAATAAATCAGTTGGCAAGACTATCCGCTTCAGACGAGTCAACCCAGATGGACAGATAGAGATACTCGAAGGTACGCTGCTGAATCCTCCTGAAGTGACGGTGGCTAGCCAAAATTCTTATCGAGGTAGCAATCAGTCACAAAAACTAGCTATCCGTTTGCCTAATGGAAATGTTGTGCTAAATCCCTCCGGTGAAATGGAGCTGAATGAAATGCCAGAGGGATTAGTCTCTCGTCCTTCTCTGCTGTGGAAACTTGAGGTAAGTGAAACAGGAGACCATGCTACGGAAGTTTCCTATATTGCTAATAGCATTACCTGGAAAGTTGATTATGTAGCAGTTGTTAGTGACGATGAGAGCAAGGTAGATATCACCGGCTGGGTAACGTTGGACAATCGCAGCGGTGCTACCTATGAAAACAGTCAGTTGCAGTTAATCGCTGGGGATGTTCGTCGGGTGGAAGAATATGAACAAGCACAAGTGATGATGTTAAAATCTGTCAAGGCACGATCTGCCCAGCCTCAGTTTGAAGAAGAAACGTTTTTTGAGTATCATCTCTACACCTTGGATGGCACAACTACTGTACAAAATAATGAAACCAAACAGATGACATTACTTTCTGCAGCAGAGGTACAGGTAAACCGTAAACTGATATTTGATAGTAGCAAACAGTGGTATTATAGTCGTATAAATCCTCCAGGGCAAGGAGAGGACAGCCACCAGGATAAAGTTAATGTTATCCTAGAGTTGGCTAATACTAAAACTAATAATATGGGGATGCCTTTGCCTAAGGGAAAGGTAAGAGTTTATAAAGCTGATCGGCGCGGTAACTTACAGTTTTTAGGTGAAGACTTAATTGATCATACACCAAGGGATGAGGTGGTCGGTTTATATATTGGTGACTCCTTTGATGTAGTAGGCGATCGCAAACGCACGGCTCACAAACAAATCTCTAACAGGGTGACAGAAGACAGCGTTGAGATTTCCATCCGCAATCGCAAAGAAGACCAAGCACAAGTATGGGTTGTGGAACGATTTAGTGGTGACTGGAAAATTTTAAAAACCAGCCATAGTTACAATCAACTAGATGCAAAAACAGTAGAGTTTCCGATTAGTATCAACCCCGGTGAAGAAGTTAAAATAACCTATAGCGTGATGATCAAATACTAGTGCCCCTCGCACTATATTATTTCAAAGGTTGGTGGGCATTGCTCAGGTGAATTCGGGCAGGGTTGGGAGTTGGTTTCAAGCAATGCCCACCCTACCAAATGCGATCTGCGCTTGGTGGGCATTGCTTATGTGAATTCGGGCAGGTAGGGGAGATGGGAAACAGGCAATGCCCACCCTACCAAATGCTGCTAATGTATGTCATTGAAGGATTGGAAGTTTGAAATAACCAATGCCCACCCTACTAAATGCTTCTATAACTATAGCAATAAAAAAAATCGGTCAAGCTCTGGTTAACTCCAATGCTTGACCGAATTCTATGGTATAAGCTTCCAATACAGCTGAGCTGCACTCAAATCTAGATAACTCTTGATCAATTAGTAGATTCTGATCGAGTTAGCTATCAGCTATCAGCTATCAGCTATCAGTTATCAGTTATCAGCCAAAGGCTTGTGGCCAAGGCTGACCGCTGACCGCTGACCGCTGACCGCACCTCAAGTAGCGTGCGCGTAGCGCATATGCTGACCACAAAACAACTTTCACTATTCATTGTTGCCAGGGTTTTACGCCCTGGCGACAATA
>NZ_JAAHGN010001052.1:0-2595 GCF_010672485.1 Moorena sp. SIO2C4
GGGTAATAATAGTTTTTAGGCTTTCCCGCAACTGATTAATGAACTGCTGGGTGGGTGCCCCTTGAACTACCACGGCCAGGTAGCAGTATCCCTCTACTTCCAGGATGATCTTGGATGTACCATATTCAATAGCATCGATTTCTGCCACATCCCCAGACTGAGCGATACAGTCATTGACAAAGCTACGGATAGCGGTGAGCATTCCTGCTACCATATCTGACTCTAGATGCTGGCTGTCAGAGGGTTGTACCTCGGCAATCACTAAACCAGAGTCTTTGTGAATCAAAAAGATAGCTCGCGCCTGAAACAGCATCACCTCCCGAAACAGCAGTTCCGCTTCAGAAACCCCCTGCACCTTAGCGCGAATCTTGCGCTTAATTGCTTCAACGCTGAGGGCATTTTCCAGCTTCTCATTGATAGCTCGGATTTCTTCTGCTAAGTATGTGGAAATGGTACTGCCAATGACCGGATACAGAGCATTTACCATGGCCTCTGGCTCAATTATAATCTGTTGCCGGATAGCTGCTGCCATTTCTGGTGCGATCGCAAACCCAACTTCCTCTGGACACTCCATGATCCGGGAGGAAATAGCTACTGGAACTGCGGGAGCGATCGCTTCTCCCACACACACTTTATCCTGTTGAGTTCTGTGGTCAATGACTTCATCAATGATGGGAGTCAGGGAATCGGTCACCGAGGTACTGAACTGAGCTACCGTGAGATCCAGCAGCTTAGCCATCACTGGTAGCAATAGCTTAATCAATTCTTGAGGTTGATCAATCCGATGCTCAAGCCTGCCTTGTCTCTGGGCTAGGGTTTCTATCTGGTCACGAAACTCTGCCATTTCTGGAGATATCACCAGTTCTTGCAAAATCTCAGCCAAGATGTCTAATTCCTGGGAGGTGTCGTGATCAGACTGTGATGGCAGGTCTTGGTTGGTTTCTGTGGCTTCGGATTGGACTAAATTCTCAGCTAATACTGGATCTTCGGAATTTTGAGGCATTTGCGGCAGATGCTCCTTTGGTGTAGGAAGCTGTGGTGATGGGTTCTGATGGGGAAAAACTTTGACACCGAAGGATTGGGGTTGATCCCTTTCTTGAGCTAATGGTTCTTTCTCCTGAACCCTAGACGGGAGGCTGCTACTCCCACGGTCAGTTTGAGGTTCAATAGCTGGAACCTCAAGGTCTTGGAATGAATATTTTTGGACAGTGTCTGCCTGATCAGAGGTCATCCCTTGCTGCTCAGATTTAGGGTGTTGGCTAGGTTGCACCGTCTGATCAATAATCTTGAGGTCAACGAGTAAATTCAGTAAATCCTTCAACTCGCCTTCTCGGCTCGAATTGACCTCAATTGACTCTGATCTAGAATTTTCCGGCTGAGAGGCATCAGCCGGATTTTGGTTTGAAAATGCCACTGGTGGCTATCCGTTACTATTTAACCTTTTGCAAAAATTAGCGATGCTCTGAAAGAGCCGCTACGCGATGAAGCGAAGCTTCCGCTAAAAGCGATCGCACTTTGATTTAAAACTAATCTTAGCGAGAAAATCCAGTTAATTTTTGTGGCTGCCATTGCTCGACTGTGCCAAGTCTATTCCAAAGTCTGAGTTTGCTTGATTAACTGGAGATGATCGTCATCATTAGTAGCAGTTTCTGAGGTGACCGTACCATTATGACCTTTGGTCTGTGGTAATCCAGACCACCCATCACTAGCTTCTTTGAGTGCTGGAACCAATTCAGTCCCTTTGAGCCTCAAACCCAACTCTAACAACATGTCTCCGAGATCTGCTTTCGAGGCTTTGGCATCTTTGAGCTGTGCAAATTTAGTTTCCAGCTCGGCCAAGATCTGCTTTCTGAGATTGATCACATCTTGCTGATGCTGTTCTTTAGTTTCTGAAACTGCCTTCTTTAGGGAGGTGGACTGCTTGTAGACTGTCTCGTCGAGCACCTCAATACTCTTAGAAAACTTTTTGTTCAACAGTTCCACCCGTTCCTGAATCTCATTCCTCTCTTCGGCTGCAGTTAAACTAAGATTACTTATTTTTTTCTCGAGGGAATCTACCCCAGCAGCTATTTCTTTTGAGAGAGTCGTTTTGATCTGCTCAACGCGATCGCGTATTTCCTGCTGCCACATGGATAGGTCAGACTCTATCTTCGTGAAGCGAGTATCATACTCTCGCAGCTTAGAGCCAATAATTATATCACGTATCTTCTCAAGGTTTCCCAGTCTTTCCCGCATTTCTGCTTGATTGATTCCATCCATGACCATAAAACCCTATTCCACAATAAACAATGAACTATAAACAATTACTAGCTTGCCCTGAATTCAAGGAGCGTGCCATTTATCTTATCAATCCGATGCTGCTGTGAACCGGAACCGTTGTGTGACAAACATCTTGAGCCCCATCACTAACCAGACAAAATACCTAAAACCTATTACCATTAGCTTACAGCCAAGACTTTTAATCATCTGCACCAAGGATTTCGCCTTGACCGAGTAGGGGGTTCGTAAGCATATGCGCTACAGATGGTGCTACTTGAGGTGCTATCAGCTTATGCGCCCGCAGCGTGGCCTTTGGCCACGCTGCGGGCGCATAAG
>NZ_JAAHGN010001053.1:0-2594 GCF_010672485.1 Moorena sp. SIO2C4
TCTAACCATTCAGCTTATGTCCTATGTGCACGCTACTTGAGGTGCCATCAGCTATCAGCCATCAGCCAATACGCTACAGATGGTGCTACTTGAGGTGCTATCAGCTAATGCGCTATGGGCACGCTACTTGAGGTGCTATCAGCTAATGCGCTACGCGCACACTACTTGAGGTGCTGATGCGCTACAGATGGTGCTACTTGAGGTGCTAATGTAAACTTTTGTAAAAAAAATTCTCTCTTTGCGTAATCTTGTTGATTTCCGTCTGATAAATAGATAGAGTTTGGCTCTTGCTTAGCTGTTAAAACTACAGCAAAAAAACTAGAGCAAAAAAAGGTGTTTATAGGAGGTAAAACGTCTATAGTAATGTTGGGAATTGATCAGATATAATCATTGGAAAAAACTAGGTAAGCGTATGTAGGTAAGCCTAGGTAGGCTTACCTAGGTTTTGTGAAAGTAAAAAGGTAACGTTATATATAAAGATTAGATAAAGATTTATATATAACGTTAATGTAAGCATTCAGATATCAGCTCTCAGTAGTAGGGTGGGCAAATACCAAGCCAATCACCATTTAATCTGGAATTATGTCATTTGCCCACCCTACAATAACTATAGCTTTTGAATAAAATAAGCTGACGGCTGACAGCTGACGGCTGACAGCTGACGGCTGAATGCTTACACGTTAATCTCTCAATCCAATATCAACCAATGGCAATAGCAATCACTCGAAAACTGATATAGTCAATAAGCACCCAGGTGTTTGGGAAAGTAAAACTGGAAATTCATCAATAAAAACTGTTTAATTTAGTTTAATTTAGTGGGGTAAAAATCATGCAAACTGGCGTTAAAACTTCATCGGCTTGGAGGAAGTTGAGAAAGGGTGAAATTAACTGTCAAACAGCCCTTAAACTCTTGGTTAACCCACAAGGAGAACTAAACGTTAACCTGCTGGATAGGGAAGTCAGCTCCCGGTTCTTTAAGCCATTCCCCAATCGCCAAGATTTACCTCCGGTGATTCCGCTGCTACTGTGGCGCAACTGTTATTACCTGGGTACCCCAGTCCAGTTATCCCCAGAGCAGCTCAAAAAATTAAGCGATCGCACTTTCACCGAAATCAAAATTATTCCCATTGCACCGAAAAGCTACAAGAGATGGTACCACAGGGAAAACAATAATGCCAAATCCATCAGTTCGGTAGCCTTTGTCAATCCCCTTACTGGTGAGGTGGAACAAGAAGACATTACCGAAACCACAGAATTGTATCTGTCCCAAGCGGCTGACCAGATTGAGCGGATTAAAACCATTATCTCTGGAGCTCTACGTAACCGCGCCAGTGATATTCACCTGGAACCGATGACTGATGGCTTAAGAGTCCGCTATCGCATTGACGGGATTCTTAGGGATATAACTACCTTACCGTCAGACTTGGGTCGAGCAGTGGTGGTTGCTCTCAAAGTCATGTCTGATATGGACATTGCTGAAAGCCGCCGTCCTCAAGATGGTCGGATTGGGGAAAACTATGCGACTGGGGAGGAGGCAGGACTTGGGTTAGATCTGCGGGTGAGTACCCTCCCTTGTGTGGGGGGAGAGAAAGCAGTGATTCGCTTATTACCAAGAGAGAACCCCTTTTCTGGCTTGGAAGAGTTAGGCTTTTCTGACGAAGAGCTTAAAATCTATAAAGGTTGGTTGCAGCAACCCCAAGGAATGGTTATTCTCACCGGTCCGACTGGTTCTGGTAAAACTAGTACGCTATATAATTCCCTGCAAGGGTTAGCCACGGAACATGTGAATGTAGTAACGGTGGAAGACCCAGTGGAGTATGTCTTACCCCGGATTACCCAGACCCAAGTGAATGAGGCAGCCGGGATGACCTTTGCCGCAGGGATGAGGGCAATTTTACGCCAAGACCCGGACATCATTATGGTGGGGGAAATTCGGGATGCTGAAACCGCTGAAACAGGGATTCGAGCGGCTTTGACCGGTCACTTAGTATTGACCACTCTCCACACCAATGATGCGGTCAGTGCTATTCCTCGTATTAAAGATATTGGTCCGGAACCGGGTTTAATCAGTGATGCCCTATTGGGAATAGTGGCACAGCGTTTGGTGCGCAAAGTATGTCCCCACTGTCAAGAACCTTATACCCCGACTTCTGAGGATTTGCGGAAGCTGAGTTTGAGGCCAGAGGAAGCTAATCTCAAAGGTTGGCGCAAAGGAAAGGGTTGCGCCAAGTGCTACAATTCCGGCTATTTAGGACGGGAAGCGATTGTAGAGTTACTGGATGTAGATGATACGGTGCGGCAGTTGATTTATGAGGGAACTATGACTCAGTTGCACCGTTACCTGGATAAAATTAGTTTTTATTCCTTCCGGAAGGCGGCGATTGAAAAGGTAACCAAAGGGGTAACCACCCTAACCGAAATCTTACGAGTTCTACCCCACAGTGCTTTGTCCTGTAAGTCTCAGGGTCAATTGGACAAGCCAAGAGCTGCTAAAGTGAAATCCCTAGATGAGATGGCTCCAAAAAGGAAATACGGTTGATTTACACTGCTGGGTAGGGAGTAGGGAGTAGGGAGTAGGGAGTAGGGAAACAGAA
>NZ_JAAHGN010001054.1:0-2592 GCF_010672485.1 Moorena sp. SIO2C4
TTGCGGTGCGACCCAAGGGCGATTTACTCGCCCTAGGAGGCGCGCACCGGAAGGGACTTTGAAGGTCTTATTCCCCCCAGAATTGGGGGGTTAGGGGGGCAAAACCATACCCAGAATAAGCAACGCCGGTGTATCCTTTCCTAGTAAAGCATTAGTCAAGTAATCATAGGAATGGGTAAATTAATGACGATAGAACACCTAAAAGGGGGGGGCAAGGATACCTAAATCTATCCTTTTCTGTTAATACATATATCAGATCATTTGTCAAATCCTAGACAAGTGTGGCATAAGGGAGGAGTGTGGGTAATTCCGTTACCCATCCGTTGCCCATCATCCCCACCTTTACTGAGTTACCAGCTCATAACTTTCCGGGTCAGCTTTGAGGACAAACATATCCCCATATTGAACTACTTCCCCAGTGATGCGGATAGGGTCAGCTACCTTATCCAAAATCCGAGAGTTAACCGCCTGGTTTTGCCGATCTACTAGGAGCAGATAAAGATTATCCCCCTGCTGATTGTACACGAAGAACACCGGAGGAACACCACCACTGATGCAGCGAATAGCACAGGAGCGATGGGTTTTAGTTTGTCCTGGTTTCATCACCCCGGGGTAGCATTTACTGTCTACAATCTCTCCTAAGAGGGAGAACTCACCAAGAGATTTACCCGCATCCGGTTTCACTGCTCCCGAAGGAGCGTCAATTGCCTCTGCAGAGCGAGCTGCTATCACCGTAAGGTTGTTGCGATAAACTGGACTACCGGTTAGCTTGACCCACTTTCCCACTTGATCCAAGACGCTGGACCTGGGTGAGGTTTTTCCCGGACCCGTCAGCAAGTAGCGAGAGTAGGGGGCTTGGAAGGAGGTATCCCCTGGACGGGGTACCAGCAAGTGAGGAACAGGTTTTCCTAAGAGCAACCCTTCAAACTCTTGAGCCTTATTGACCTTTCCAGAATTAAACTGGTCATGAATTAAGGGGAAGACAGCCCCTAGAATCAGAATCACCAGGGCTAGGACGGGAATCAATATTAACAGAAACCGTTTGATAGCGGTAGGCACCTTACCATAACCGATATAAAATTCATCGGTGTTTTGACCTTGGCTGTTGGTACTCACGTCTTTTCCTCCATGGCGATTACAGCAGGACTAACGCTGGTACCAGGAAGGTTCGGTATAGTTTTCACTAAAATGCGATCGCCCTCTAATTTAATATCAAACGTAGGGATTTTTTCTGTAAACGGTGGCGGGGAAGCACCGTTTTCTGGCAGATACTGGTAGCCGTGCCATGGACAGGTGATGCAGCCATCCACAATTTTTCCCTCCCCTAGAGGGCCATTCTGATGCTGACAGACGTTGGAAACAGCAGAAATCTTACCGTCATACTTAAAAATTGCCACCCGCTCGCCCCCGAGAGTGACTATCTTAGCTCGCTTTTCCGGGATTTCTGCGATGCTGCCCGCATCCACAAATTCTTCGTTTCCTGTAACAAGCTCCTGATTGTCCTGCCCGAACTCCCGAATCCCTGCTGCCAAATGCACTCCCACAATCCACACTAGTCCAACACCAACAGCAAGGGTCAGAACTGGATCCGTGTTAGTTTGCAGTGCTCCTAGCAGGACATGACCTGTCAGTAGTCCGTAGGCAAGATAAACGCTCATATGTAAACCTTTCCAAACCGGAGCCGTTAGGTTAGCCAGCCAGAAATCGTGGCTAGTGGCTGCCATTAGGAACAAGATCACCAGGGGAACAAATCCCAAAACCTGGAAGGGAAAGCGAATAAAGGTAAGATAGTTAGTATTGCTCACAAACAGACTGACCAGAGGTTCGAGATTGCCGAAGTCGTGGTACCATTGCAGGCCAAGGCGGGTGTGCTGGAGAGCCAAGAAGAACATCGTAACCCCCATATGACGCCGATTGTAGAGGAGGGGATAGAATTTTGGACTCAGGCGAGTTAGCGGACCAATGGATAAGATCACATGCAACAGGATGAAAGCAGCTGAGCCAAAGGCGCGAATCCTGACTCCCCTGATGTCGATGTTGCTATCGAACCACTGGGTAACATTGATGAAAAGTACAATATAAAGGGCAACTAGGCTCAGAAGGATAGCATCGTAAATAAACTTCTGGCGGTTCCACAGAACAGCTTTATAGGCAACACTCATTTTTTTACTAAAGGTTAATTGCTATTGCTATTGCTCATTATTCATTAGTTATTAGTTATTATTAACTATCAGTAAACCTTCTTTTATTTACTAAGCACTAATAACGATAAAGTCTAGTCAGTTTGGCTGGCAATGGTAGAGCTGTAATCAGCTTTTGTTGCCCCTGGCTGTATATCAGCAAATGTCCCGCTTTGCCTCGCACACTGGGAGGAAGCAAAAATTGTTTACGAGATAACCCGGCCAGATTGCCTAGCAGTATTGAGCGGACGCTAATTTCTGTGGGGGCTTTTTGCCTAGGGTCCACCTAACAAAAATAGGCAAGATACGCTACAAATTCATTCTCCAATTCCCCTACCGCTAAGTCTTCGACTATAACGGGAGTACCCTTGGAGTTGAATGATGGAATAGGGAAATACCTTTTCTATACTTC
>NZ_JAAHGN010001055.1:0-2586 GCF_010672485.1 Moorena sp. SIO2C4
TTTTCCGATCACCGAACTCGCCCCTGCTGAGGTGATTGAAAAGGGAGAAACTTCAGTTATTTTCCCGACAATTCCCCCATATCTTGTCCGTTTTACTGTATCCGGTGTAATTAAAATCTTCATGCCCGGTTGAATTTTTTTGCCATCTTCAACAGGAAAATAGGTTACGCTGATCATATCCCTAGCTTTCCCTGGTGTTTGTAGGGTTCCCAGGGGATTTCCGGGGTTGAGATATTCCCCGACAGTAGCCGTTATTTCTAGAATACATCCGGTATGGGGACTTTTAATAATACTGTTATCTGCAACGTCTTGTTGTAATCGGGCGATGGTTTGCTTTATGTCCTGAGTTTGATTCTTCTCAGTATTGGTAGCTTCCAGATTATCCTGTTCTAGTTGTTTACTACGGGTGTCTAAAGTTTCCAATTCCGCTTTAATTTGACTAATAGTATTGATATTTTCTAAATAGTTCTGTTGTAGTTCCGTTTCCTGTACCTGCAACTGTTGCAATTGGGCTTGAATCTCGGAGATAGTTTGACGGGTTTCTCGATAGTCTTGTTCTGCTTGTAAAATCCGTTCAGAAGAAATTGCTCCTTGTTTTTGCAAGTCCCGTTGCTTGGCCAGTCGCTGTTGTAGTATCGGGGTTAATTCTTCTGCATCTTTGAGCTGTTGTTGGAGGCTGCGACGCTGGCTCAAGATGCTAGTTAATCCTTGATTTTGGAGCTGGGGAGTCAAGGTTTCAGTATCTCGTAACCGTTGTTGTAAGCTGGTGCGTTCAGCAGTAATTGCTGTTGTTTCTAGCTGGGTGCGTTGTTGTCGCAGTAACGTAATTTTTGCTATTTGTTGCTTTAACTGAGCCAGTTTATCCCGTTGTTGTTGCAACTGCTGTTTTAGATCAGAGGGGTCAATGATTCCCAGGATATCGTCTTTTTTTACACATTGACCTGTGCGAATCGTTAAGGATTCCAACTGTCCCGATATCGGAGATTGCAATTGTACCACCCGACGGGGATTAATCAGCACTCCCTTACCCGTGACAGTGATCGGAATAGTCCCAACTATGCTCCAAAGTACCCCGATCAGGCCGAATATAGCTAATCCCCCCAAAGGTAGCCAATCCACGGGACTAACCACTGGCATTAACCGATCTAACTGTTCTGGGTCAGATAATCGGTCTAGGGCTTGCTGACGGAAGATAGGGGGTTTTTGCTGAGTCATTATTGGGGAGGAGGGAGCAGGGAATGGGGAATCGGGAATCGGGAATCGGGAGCAGGGAGCAGGGAGCAGGGAGCAGGCAATAGGCAATAGGAAATAGGCATGCTAGCAATAGGAAATAGGCAATCCGATTGATTACCTGAGCCTATGTAAACTATAAGATAATTTAATCAAAAATTTGCTTGACAATAGTGCTTTGACAATAGTATTTATGTTGCAAACAGGTTAGTCAATGAACTTTGTTGGTGAGCAAAAAACGCTTCGCCATTCTCCTTTGCAGTGGTAATCTTTTACGCCCCAACTTTCTCATTCCAAACCTATTTAACTCGGATCACCTTACTAGGATCGATCTGATCATCAAAGGCACAAAATGGAAAAAAAAAATGAAGAACAATCAAACCAAGCAAACTCCACAACAAAACTCTGGAGCAAACTCTGAGTCTATCAACGGAAAGAACTCCACAAAACTCTCCAAACTTTCTGTGTCGGAATTGGAGAGGATATCTGGGGGGAAGATAATTATTGGAGCACCAAAATGAAGAACAATCAAACCAACCAAACTCCACAAAAAAACTCTGGAGCAAACTCTGAGTCCATCAACGGAAAGAACTCCACAAAACTCTCCAAACTTTCTGTGTCGGAATTGGAGACTATATGATCTGGGATTCGGGTACACCCTAGATCTTGGCATTAAAATACGTTAATCCTAGGTTGGCGGAGGCAACACCTGACAGTACCACAGACCCAAGGCATTGGTCAAAAACCTTTTGATCCATCCCATAGCGTTAAATTCGCCTCGATCAATTGATCAACAACCATCCCTCCGGGGGATGGGGTTGCTGTTTCTACCCCAGCATTGAGCTTACTTCCTGTGTAGGTTTTGCTGGGGGTTTTATGGTTTTGTTTTAGCAATCGTTTACCTCAACATCATCAAGGGATGATAAAATTATTAATTATAACGAGCTCATAACCTAATAAAATTAATGCAACTAGAAGACTATTTTGACTTCCTAAGTGTGGACGATATTCGGCTCAAAGGCACAAGAATAGGAATAGAAACTATTCTCTATGATTATATCCATCGTGCCCGCACTCCCGAAGAAATTACCGAAACCTATCCATCCCTGAATCTAGAACAGGTCTACGCTACTATTCTTTATTATCTACACAATAAAGAAATGGTCAGCCAATATGTTGCTGACTGGTTAGAGTGGAGTCACCAGCAACTGAAAGCACAGCAACTTAACCCCTCCACCTCTGCGCTGCGATTGCGGAAGTTGAGAGCAGAACGAAAAGTAATGAAAAAAGCTGATGACTCTCAAATATCTATTGGATGAAAATGTCAATCCTGCTTACAAAATCCAATTGACCCGG
>NZ_JAAHGN010001056.1:0-2585 GCF_010672485.1 Moorena sp. SIO2C4
AAATCTTCTGCCCAGTGTCCAGGTATATCGCTAAAGGAGGTAATGTCAGGGTTAGGGTTAACAATATAAGGAGATGTGAACGCGCCCCGCGTGGCCTACGGCCAATCGCATCTGCAGAGCCTGTGGCTACCAATGCTTGGTAAATCAATGCTGCCACCTCAGCACGGTTAATCGGCCTCATGGGATTGAGCTGATTGGGTTGGGGATAATTCACTACCATTCGTCTTTGAGTTGCTGTGGCTACCGCTTGGGTAGCATAACTGGGAATTTGAGTGCGATCGCGATAAAACCCGAGTTCGCTAGACTCACCACCTGTTAACCCCAAACCCTTCACTAGGGATACCAGACCTTGCACTCTGGTCAGATTTTGCTGGGGGCGAAATGTTCGATCGGGGAATCCGGAAATAAAACCCATAACTGCTGCTTTCCGAATTGCCTGTGATGCCCAAAATTTCGCGCTCGAATCCACAAACTCCCCTCTGCCTTTACCCACCTGCCGTGGGCTTTCAAATGTTTTGGCAATAATTGCTGCATACTGTGCTAAGCGTGAGGTTGGCTTCTGGCTTGAATGTGCCATCTCCAAAGCCACTAACTAGTCCTCTAATCACTAATTCTCCAATAAACTGGCTTGCCCAATGACCTGCCAAATCACTGAATTGAAATGGACCAGTCTGTCGGACTGGAACTTGAGATGAACGTAACTCTACCGCACCCTCAATTCTAGATGGATTGAGCTGATTGCCCACCGAAACTAAGCTGACAGAGGTGCTATTTTGGAGATCAGCCTTACCATTATTGCGCAGGATATTACCCGCTGGGTCTTGAGAATTGCCTAAATCTGGTCTAGCCCTACCATTAACCACTAAACCACCATGAGTATTGTTCTCAATCAGATTACGACGCAATACTGGTTGCACCTGACGCATCAAAACGATTCCAGCTCGGTTACCTAGTATTTTATTATCTGCTATTAACGGTGCAGCCGAGTCGCTGATGGCAATCCCATAACCAGTCTTTTGACAAACATTGCCTCGCACTTCCCCTTTGGCATTACGCACCAGAAAGATGCCACTGGAAGCGTTAGCGATCAATACATTATCCAGAATCATGGGTTTGGCTGTGCCAGTAACAAATATCCCTTCACGACCACAGCGAGTAAAGGTATTATTGGCAATAATCGGTGAGGTAGATTCAATCCAGAGCGCTGTCCCCAATTTGCCCGGATTAGTAACCGTTACTCCTCTTAATTGGGCCTTGGAATCCAAACGGATGGTAATATTTTGACGATTAAACGTGGGGCTGACATAGTTCCCACTGCCGGAAATCACAATATCCTTACCTTTGGTCGGTTCATTGCCGAGAACCATTACCATCTTAGGAATAACTAGAGGAAAAACTTCGACCCTAGCAGCATTATAGGTACCAGCGGCTAAGTGAATGGTAGTTCCAGCAGTGGCAATAGAAAGTGCCTTAGTCAAGGTTTTAAACGGAACAGTATCACCAGTATCGCTATCCTTACCAGTGACTGGGTTAACGTGAATAATAGATTTAACCATATTAGTCAGTAAATGGCAATTAACAATTCACACGTAATACTTAACACCTAATATTTAACAGGTAATAATTTAAACTTAATAGTTTATTAACAATACTTAATAGTTAATATTCAACACCTAACATTTAACAGATAATACTTAATACCTAATACTTAACACGTAATACTTAAAAATATGATAGAAGTAGAGCATCTAAGCAAAATCTATGGCACCACCCCAGGGATAGAGAATGTTACTTTCAGGGTTGAACCAGGAGAAATCCTAGGGTTCCTTGGACCGAATGGTGCAGGGAAAACCACTACCATGCGAATTTTGACAGGTTATTTACCAGCAACCCATGGTACTGCCCGAATTGCTAATTATGATGTTCATGAAAATTCTATGGCAGTACGACGCCGAATTGGTTATTTACCGGAATTTCCGCCACTGTATCCGGACATGACCGTTGAAGGATTTTTGCACTTTGTTGCCCGTATTAAAGGTGTTGCTGCAGGCGATCGCACTACTAAGGTCAAAACTGCCATGGAGCGCTGTAACATAACGAGCAAGGCCAAGCTACTGATCCGCAAGCTTTCTAAGGGCTTCCGTCAACGGGTGGGTATCGCTCAGGCGATTGTACATGACCCACCGGCCATCATTTTAGATGAACCTACAGTCGGTCTTGATCCTCGGCAAATTATTGATGTCCGTAACTTAATTAAGAGCCTTGCTGGTGACCATACTATTATCCTCTCAACCCACATTCTACCAGAAGTGAGTATGACCTGTAGCCGGGTAGCTATCATCAATGAAGGCAAAATTGTAGCAACAGATAGTCCAGAAAAGTTACTGGCGGAGTTAACCGGGGGATCAGGTTATGAATTAGAAATAGATGGTGATGCACAGGAGTTACAGAAATTATTACAAGTTATACCAGGAGTTTGCCTGGTGGAACTGGTTAATGATCACAATTTACCTGGCGGACGATCTTTATTCCACATCGTATCAGCACCGGGAGCAGAACCCGCACGGGATATTGCAGCTGTGACA
>NZ_JAAHGN010001057.1:0-2579 GCF_010672485.1 Moorena sp. SIO2C4
TGAACAAGGAGAAGAGTGTGGGGAGAGGGGGTAGTGTGGGGAGACAGGGGAGAGCACAAGAGTGTGGGGACAGGGAGGAGAGGGAAGAATTAGTTTGAGATTAATTTGGTATCTTTAAATACTTTTTTTCTAATGGTCTTGATGCATATCCTCATCTGACTCCCCATTTCCCCATCTCCCCATTTCCCCATCTCCCCATCTCCCCATCTCCCCATCTCCCCACACTTCCCTCCCTTTCCCTACTCCCTACTCCCTTTGCTATTACTCCGTTTATGAGCTAGCTCAAGGACAGGGCTAACTTTTTCTGTCACAGTAAAAGTAGCAACGAGTTCAGAGATATTTACCAATCTTAGAAGTTTCTAAATTTGAGATGAGGAAAGGATAATGGTTAATGCGATCGCTACAGCAAACACATCGTTTAGCACTCCCCTACAAAAATTAGCTGACTATCCAGATACAGGGATGATTAGCAAAGTTTTGCTCAAGGATAACAATTGCCAATACACCCTATTGTGTTTGGCAAAAGGTACAGCAATTGAGGAGCATACTTCACCTCGTAATGCCGCAATCACGGTAATTGAAGGGAAAGGAATTCTGACCTTAGACCAGAAAGAGATTACCTTAGAACCAGGAGTCTTTATCTTTATACCGGCTTTTGCACCTCATAAGTTACAAGCCCAAGAGAATCTGAAATTTTTGCTAACCCTCTCCGAAAAGCCCAAACCGGTGAATCAGGTGAGCCAAGAAACTATAGATATCATCAAGTCCACAGCTCCCCTGCTCAAAAAGAATGGTAAGCAAATTACTACTCGGATGTATGAAATCATGTTTCACAACCATCCAGAGGTAAAAGCACAGTTTGATATGTCAGCTCAAGCCAATGGTTCTCAACCAGCTAAGTTAGCGACAGCAGTCTATAGTTATGCTACCAAAATTGATAATATGGAGGCTTTAAAATCCATGGTTGAGGTGATTGCTCATCGTCATGTAAAAACCCATGTTAAACCAGAACAATATCCCATTGTGGGAGAGAGTCTACTACAAGCGATGAAGGATGTGTTGCATGAAGCGGCGACAGAGGAAGTGATAGCAGCTTGGACAGAAGCTTATCAGATATTAGCTGATGTTTTTATTAACCGAGAACATCAAATCTATCAATCATTATAGCAATCTAGGAGTAGGGAGTAGGGAGTAGGGAGTAGGGAGTCGGGAGTCGGGAGTCGGGAACAGCGATGCATCGCTTCTGCCTTCTGCCTTCTGCCTTCTGCCTTGCTGTTGTGCATTTTAAATGCACAACAACTTAGTTTAAATTACCAGCAGTCAAAACTTGCTCAACGGTTAACATCAGCTCAGGAAACGTAGGTGATGTTAACCGTTGATTTCCAGTTAACACTGTTTCCTGATATAACCCTTCCTCTAACACCAGCAGTGAAACCTTTTTCTTCGGGGGGTCAACAATCCAATATTCAATGATTCCCAAGGCAGCATACTCTGAACGTTTGTAACGATAATCTCGCTTAACAGAATCAGGACTCACCACCTCTACTGCTAATAATGGAGGAGTATCACATACTGCTGAGTGATCTAGCAATGCCATTACCTGATCTTTGGTTACCACATAGACATCACTTAGCCGTGACTTGCGCCATCCTGTCCGAATTCTAGCTTCTTTAAAACACAGCCAAGGCAAACCCAAACGATTAATTTCTGCTTCCAATACTTGTTCAATAAACTTAGCAATCAGCAGATGCCTAAAGGTTGGTGGATTCATGATTTCTAACCTCCCATCCACCAATTCATAGCGGTTGTCGGTACCATCATCATAGTTGAGGTATTCTTCAAAGGTGTATAATCCTTCTGTGGTTATAGTTGTCATGTTGAGCAATCCGGGAAAGTTTACATTTGGTAATCTATAGCAAAGGGAACAGGGAGTAGGGAGTAGGGAGTACGGAGTAGGGAGTAGGGAGTAGGGAGTAGGGAATAGGGCATCACAAATTCTCACAATTCAATTAGGATACCTATATATAGGGTTTATAAATAGGTCATGAACAATCTTGCTGATTTTTAAGAACACCAAAAAATCATCCAAGCTCTTTCCTACTGCTCCGAACGCGCCCCGCGTGGCCTACAGTCCCTGCTCCCTCCTCCCTGCTCCCTTTTCCCATCAATCCTATATTCACAACTCAAATACAAACGCTATATATACCAATCCTAATTGAAACCTCAGAGAAATTAGTCCCACCTAAAAAGCAGTAAGGGGGCGGACGGCTATACCCGTTAGGCTAAACCCAACTGCCCACCAGGCAATAGAGATGGCGTTGCTTAATAATGGAATGATTTTAAGAGTTTTGTGGAATGGGCATGTTGGTGGAACGGGCATCTTGCCTGTTCCTTAGATTGTCGGGCATGTTGGTGGAATGGGCATGTTGGTGGAATGGGCATCTTGGTGGAATGGGCATGTTGGTGGAACGGGCATGTTGGTGGAATGGGCATGTTGGTGGAATGGGCATGTTGGTGGAATGGGCATGTTGGTGGAATGGGCATGTTGGTGGAATGGGCATGTTGGTGGAATGGGCATG
>NZ_JAAHGN010001058.1:0-2572 GCF_010672485.1 Moorena sp. SIO2C4
TGAACACTTGGGTCATACCGAGTTTGGTACCGAGGATACCGACAGACACTGGTTTCTCCTTTGTAGACATTGCAGCAGTCTGGCAGCAGGGATATTCAAGAACCTGAATTCCCTTTGTGCCACAAACCTGGTCATTATAAACCTGGTCACTATTTATAGTGGATAAACCTCTCCTCAAAAAATAAGCAGAGAGCCCACTTTTATCCAGCTCGGCATGATGGTCGAGCTAGATTCTCGTTCAATTGCGTTTACTGGTCAGAAAAGGCTATTAAACTCGCCTGACTTCGCTGGGACTTAAGTTGTTAATAACTCAGTATCCCTTGATCCACGAAAGTGTAAGCACTGATTGACCTAAAGCAGACCCAAGAACTGATTGGAGTTGTTTAAACCTAACTGTCTTTGACCTACTTTAGCCCTGATGCCAAAAAAAACACCTGATATGCTGTGTATATTGTCTTGCCTCGAACCTAATTCTCAGCCCACAGCACACCCAGCTATTCAGTTGCTGAGGAAGCAACTGTCATAATGCCACTATTATATAGTATATAGTATTTTGCTAAGGGTGTCTAGTTAGTTTGAGAATTAGTTTGACAAAAATTTGCTTGCTGTATGGATTTATGTGAAATCGGGGGATGCAATTGTCGTGCGTATGCAATTCTCGCGCGTATGCGTTCGCGTAGCGTAGCCCTTCGGGCTAATCGCATCGTCTCGCGCACCAGATCATTCACTCCTCATCCCATTCCCCAGACAACAACACACAATCCCCCACCTGCAATACTCCAGCTTCATCCACTGGATTATATAGTTTCCCTTGTCTACGCAACGCCTGAACCATCACATTGTATTGATGCTGGAGATCAATTGGCTTCATACCGACCAAACTTGAATTCTCTACCAAAGTTACCCAATGCTTAGATCCCTCACTAAGGAAACTGCGACTTTCGATCCAGTCTCTAAACGCTGCTAATTCTTCCGGTTCCCCAACAACTAGCAATCGATCCCCTGAACGCAACGTCATCTTACCTTGTGGGTAGTGGACAATATCATTACCTTGTTGAATTGTCAAAACTGTTACCCCAGTCACGTTACGGATATCTGTTGCTGCCAGAGTTACCCAATCTAGACGGGAAGTTTGACTCAAAGTCACCCACTCACTGTGGAGTTCTTCAGCAACATCAGTGATGTCTTGCTGCTTTGAATAGGTAGCTTGTTCAGGTCGTACACTCAAATAGCGGTCTTGGTGAATCCGATTGATCACCGACTGAATCATACCTTGGGTTTCTCCCAGTGCTACTAGCACATGGGCTCCCATTTCCAATGCTGCCTCAAATTCTGGTTGCACTACTTCCCGCGCCCCTAACTGGGTGAGTAGGTCAATTTCGCTATTTTTGTGAGAACGAGCCACAATATCCAGTCCTGGGGCAAACTTGAGGGCACGTTTGAGCAACAAGCGGGTACTGCCAGGATCGGGTAGGGCAATGGCTAGGGCTTTAGCTTTTTCTAGATGGGCTTTTTCTAAGACCAGTTCCGAGTGAGCATCCCCAAACATATAGGGAATTTTTTCATGTCTTAATCGTTGAATAGCAGCTTCGCTATTTTCAATCACTAGTACCTCATGGCCTTGATTGCGCAGGATGTTGACCAATACTCGCCCCACTCGTCCATAGCCAGCCACTACCACATGATTACAAATCGTTTCTGGAATTGACAAAGCTTTAGTGCCCTGAAACTGACGCAGGTAGTTTTTCAGAAACGGCAGATTTACCAGGTGGTCTGCTATTCGGGGAGACCATCTTAGCCACATGGGTGTCAGGACTAGGGTAATGGCTGTGGTTCCCACCAGGAGTAGATACTGATCCCTAGTGATAAATCCTAACTCAAAGCCAACCACCGCTAAGACAAAGGAAAATTCTCCAATTTGATTGAGACCAAAACTAGCAATAAAAGCAGTTTTAAAGGAATAGCCAAATTTCAGCACAATCGGTAGGATAATGGCTGCTTTACCCCCCATCACTAACATCACTAAACCGATAATTATGCCAAAGTTATCGAGCAGCACTTCCGGCTCAATGAGCATTCCTATGGATGCAAAAAATAGACATACAAACGTGTCTTTAAGGGGGATGATTTTGGCAACGGCTTGGTCAGCATAATCAATTTCAGCCATCATTAATCCTGCCACAAATGCTCCCATTTCAACGGATAGACCAAGTCCAGCAGTAATCAAAGCAATCCCTAAACACAGGGCAATTACTGTGATCAGAAATAGCTCACTGTTTTCAGTGCGGGCAATATATTTAATGAGATGGGGAACTATCCAGCGACCCGCTGCTAGAGCAGCAGCTAGAAACACCAACGCTTTGAGTAAAGCAACAACTAAAGCTGAGCCAATATCTGAGGGCTGCTGAAGGGCGGGGATGACGGCTAACATCAGACCTAAACTAAGGTCTTGAGCAATCAAAATTGCTAGCATCACTTGACCATGAAGGGTATTGGTTTCTCCTCTCTCCATCAGGGTTTTAAGAACTACTGAGGTGGAGGAGAGGGATATGATGAATCCGAGCATTATTCA
>NZ_JAAHGN010001059.1:0-2570 GCF_010672485.1 Moorena sp. SIO2C4
CTATCAGCTATCAGCTATCAGCTATCAGCTATCAGCTATCAGCTATCAGCTATCAGCTATCAGCTATCAGCTATCAGCTATCAGCTATCAGCTATCAGCTATCAGCTATCAGCTATCAGCTATCAGCATACTTTCAATTCTGATTAATCTCGAACTATTAGGTGATACCCGTGGCAAATTCAATTCTTAATGGGTCAAGCGCACCTTTAAATTCTCCCGTTCAAGGTTTATTTTAAGTAAGCGATTCGCGTAGCGTGAGCTTTTAGCTGACGGCTGACGGCTGACGGCTGTTCGCGCAGCGTGCGCGTAGCGCATATGCTTACCTTGCCTCTTGCCTTGGCTTGAGGGAGTATATTCACAACTTAAATAAAAATGCTACATCATAGTTTTATTAATCTCAAATGCTAAGCTTTCAGCATCCAGCCCATGAGCACGAAGCACTTCCTGATTTTGACCGCATTTCGGAATATCAAATACTCCAAATTGCCTGACCTGTATTTGCCCAGACAATCCTAATTCTGCCAACCCACTTACAATCCGATCCCCCTGTCCTCCTATTACATAATGGTTATCCAGGGTAAACACCCAGGAGTAACCTTGGAGGATTTGTTCCAACCAGTCTAAATCCACAAAATTTAGCCAAGGCAAATTGACTACTTTTAGGGTGATACCGTGATTCTGAGCCAATAACTGGGCAGCTTGATAGGCTTGTGGCAGCAGCACGGGACCGTAACCAAATAAAATAGCGTCTTGCCCCTCAGTTAAGGCAATCCCCTGACCCAACTCCAACTGATAATCCTCTGGCAATTGATAGGGAATCTGACAGGGGATCGAGACTAGCCTGATATAGCAACTACTGATAGTTCGATGCAAACAGTAGTCTAGAGCTAGGGATACTTCTGCTTCATTAGCTGGTTCAATCATCACCATATTCGGTATCGCTCCTAGGGCAGAAATATCCCTTACCGATTGGTGAGAATGACCAGGACCACCGGGTAGCAACCCAGCTAGGGAGCCAACATAAATAATCTTAGTCCGTTCGGTAGCATTATTATAGATTTGCTCATTGGGTCTGGTGGATAGGAAACAAGCAAAGGAATGCACGATCGGCAGTAACCCTTTCAGTGCCATCCCCCCGGCCTGGGATACCATATCTTGTTCGGCAATGCCACACTCAAAGAACCGTTTCGGGAACTTGTCTTTAAAGGGAATCAAGCCACAATCGAGCATTAAATCCGCATCGAGTACCACCAGGTCTTGATTCCGTTCTGCTTGGGTAACCAAAGCTTTGGAATAGGCACTAACCAGTCGTTGCGCCCCATCAGCTACAGCAGGTTTGGCATAGGATAGCATCTCCAATGCTAAGGGGGATGCTCCAACTTGTTCCAATTGGGTATTGGCAGCAGCAATTAGTTCTGCGACTCCGGTCGTGTAGGCTTCATCATCCGGTGCGCCACTATGGAAGTGATATAAGTTGTCTTCTGGTCTGATGGCCGTGTGTTCCATAAAGGAGATTCCTTTGCCCTTAATGGTGTCAGCAATCAGGATTTTGGGCTGGTTAGTGACTGCTTTCAATTTTGCGATCGCATTCCCTAAAGCCTTGACATCATTACCATCACAGCGCTCAACATACCAGCCATAGGCCGCAAACTTCCGTTCCAAGTCCCCCAAGTCACTCACTTGGGACACCCAAGTATCGGACTGGATTTTATTATGATCCACAATCACAGTCATCTCATGGAATCCCAGATTTGCTGCTGGTTGGAGAGACTCCCAAAACTGACCCTCCTGCAACTCCCCATCCCCAGTTAATATATAAACATTTCCCTCTCGACCCATCAGCCGATTTGCGCTAATCATCCCCTTAGCCTTAGAAACCCCCATTCCCAAGGAACCAGTATTCGTTTCCAACAACGGAATCGAAATATCTGGATGACCAGGAAGTCCATCTAACCGCCTCAAGCTATGGATACGCTCAAACTCCAGCAAACCATGGCCAATCAAAACCGAGTAAAAACCCGGTACATCGTGACCCTTAGAGGAAAAATAAATATCCCGTGGTTGATTAGAGTTAGTTTTCCTAACCCGTAATTCATTTAAAAACAGCCAACAAACAATATCTAAACTACTAAAACTACTACCAATATGCCCTGAACCAGCCTGTTTTATCATATATAAAGTATTGATTCGACAGTAGGTAGCAAAAAGCTCAGTATGAGTTTCGGGAGTAATGTCTAAATCCTTCAGGCGTTCAAACTCCCGAAACGGGACTAGAGATAGATTTGTCATTTAATAAATATAACTAAATTGGTTTTTGACAGACGAGAGGTAAGTGAGCGTCTCCCTGTTCTATTAAATAGTTCACATACCACCAATCTTTCAAGTCATTAATATCTAATCCCTCATGATCATGGGTAATAAATGGCATAATCACCTTTCCAGCAATTGTATACTCTTCCAGCACTACTCTTGACCAAGCAATTTCTAAGCTAGCATTTTGCACATAGACCTCTGGCAAGGCCTGATAGGGAGTACTATGCCAGGGGGTATGGGGGGTTGAAGGTTGGGGA